>CADBNP010000325.1 GCA_902796095.1 uncultured Aeromonadales bacterium
GGAAGTTCGCCTTCAAAAACTGTTTCGGCATCAAAAATTTCTTCCAGTGATTCAGATCCTGTGAAAATATTAATATCTTTTTTCGGGTTTCGCTGCTGTTCCCTTTCCTGCTCATGTAGATGCAGAATTGCATCTGAGCCTATGACTACCGCCAGTTCTTCGTCTGTTAGACGGAGTCTGTCGCGGTATTCATCACCGGTCTGCAGAGTTAGGGTTCTTAATCCCAGTGCCAGAGTAAACCGCAGAGTTCCTTCTTCCTCTCCAAGAACTGCAGCTATTTTTGCATTTGCTGTCGTTTTGCCGCATCCTGTACCTGCGAGATTAAGAATAAACGCACCGCTGACAGAAGGATTCTCTTTTCTGAAATTTTTCACCGCTGCGGCAGCCCGATCCTGCCAGATATATTTTCCTTCAGATTTTTGTTTGAGACTTCTTATGATTCCGGTATGGGGAAGACTGTTTTTTACCGCAGGCAGGTAGTGGGAGACTTTAAGAGCCACATTTTTGACTCCGCAAAGATGCTCATCCAGTTTTTGCTTGCCTCTGTGATCCTGATTGGTGTTTGCGTAAAGTGAACTTTCACTTTGCCACTTCGGATCAGGGTCAAGAGAGGAGAAAAAGTGATCACCGAGCATCAGTGAAAGTCGGGCATATCTGAGTATCAGTCGCAGAGTTCCATTCTCTGAAAATTTTTCAATTTCAGGTGAAACATCTCTCAGTCTCTGGCACCATTTTTTCAGATCGTTTTGCCATTTTTTAGAAAATGAGGAGAAATCTGAATCAAAGGTAAAACAACAGTCCAGATCCGATTTGAATCTATTTACGTCACTGCTATCGTTTTCAGCGAAACGTCTGTATGTATATCCAGTTGTAATGTATGAAAACAGGTCGGAAAGTTTCGATGCTCCGTTTTTACAGTCACTGCCTGTAATTTTGTCACCGTTGTCGTTCAGTGGAAGAGGCAGTCTGTGATGACTTAATATCAGCCACAGAATGCAGTACAGCGTAATTGATGTGTTGTTTTTGAATGGTTTGTACTGCGGTTTGATTTCATTGGAGGCATCCCTGCAGTAATTTAGTATATCTTTCAGTTGAGGAATTTTACCTGCTGCCAGTTCTTCCCAGATATCTCTGTTTTGATTTGTGCAGAAGCAATACATTCCCTGAACAAGCATTGCTGAAATCAGCTCGTGTCTGAACGGATCTGCGGAATGGGAATCATTTCCTAGTTTTGCCTGAAAATACCTTGATGCCTTGCCTATGTCGTGCAGGAGAGCCGCAACGGCTGTAATGGATTGTACTACCGGCATGAATGACCATCCGGTTTCCACGTAGTTTTTGAGAATTTCACGCCCCGTACTGTTTACGGGAACATTTCCGTCTTCATCAAATTTGTTTTTATTGCCGACGATCCACAGTAATTCCGAGATCTGCCGGCTTCTTATCCAGTGACAACTGACAGATGTGCTTTTACTTGCGCTTTTTCTCAGCAGACGCTTCACCATGTCAATCCCTTCCTGGGTAATGACCGTCTGCCAGGTGTTTTCCCCAATCCTGTTGGCGAAAGCGTCAAGTACTCTGCGAGTTGTTTTGATTGCCTTCTTTTCCGACATCGAGACAAAAATTACCATCATGGTGTTATGTTCCGTATCTCCGGTTGTCAGAGCATATCTGCTGAACAGAATCAAACATATAATCCAGCACTTTAAGTTCGTTGAATTCTACGATTAACTGCTTTCTGTAATCCGTATCGCGGTAGTTTTCCGCAGCACAGATGAAGGCCCATGGCAGAACAACAGCATCCTTTATGAGATCTGCAACATCAAATACCAGTGCGCCGCGTCTTGTTTTACCGTGCATAAGCGCAAATGCATGCGGTATTCCAAGCACCCATAAAACTGTGGCGGCAAGACCATACGCAAGATAATTTCCATGATCTAGAAAACTGTTGGGAAGATCAGTGCTGTTTCCTTCCCTGCTTCGGGTGAATTCACTTCTGAGCAGATTTGTGGCTGCATATTTGTACAGAAGCTTTGTAAAGCGGGCTTCGATAGTCAGCAGTTCGCTCACGGTTCCTGCTTTCTCGCATTGTTTTGAGTAGTCAAGCATTGTGCTCTGCATTTCATCGCTGAATGACAGTCCGTGCTGAATAATAGTTCTGTTACCAGACCAGATCTTTTTAATAAATTCAATTCTTAACCGCTGCAGTTGCCTGGCGGCTTTCAGTCTGGGTTCATCCTCGTACCAGAATGACAGCCACTGCTGCACGAATTGCGGAGGTCTGTACTCGCTTTGAGGAGTAATAAATTCGATACTGTTTCCGTCAAAGAGCGGAGTTCCGCCGCCGCCGCAGAAACCAAAGACAACGCCGGCCTGGGATAGCATCCTTGCCGCTGCCTGTGTTATTGATGTTCCTGCGCCAAGGAGAATCACTGTTGTATTGCACAACGGTATGTTGAAATAACTTTCCTGTTTTGATTTTTCTGCGAGATACAGCACTCTGCCGTCTTTTTGTAAAACGCGACAATGTTCTAAAAAATACAGGTTTGACCTTTTGGAATGCAGAATAGATTTCAGCTCAGAAGACTTAAAACTTTCCATGTTGTCTTTTAATCTCTTATTCAGAATGATTATTGTTTTAATATAAGTTAAATTAACGTTAATATAATGAGTTTATGTCACAAAATAAAAAATATTTGCAAATTTCGGTAGAAATCATGCATCAAATATATGTAGCATATCTTTTAAACTGTACAATGCCCGAACATTTTATCTGGGATCTTTTCTTTTGGAGTTTCCATGCCGCTTGTTGAGTATCCTGTACGTCAAGTTGTCATAGACAACGAGAGAGATGGTCAGACGGTTGATATTTTTTTCTGGGACAGTTTAAGGGTGTGCCGAAGAGCTTTGTTTACAGGATCCTCAGAAGGGGAGAGGTCAGAGCGAACAGAAAGAGGATAAAGCCAGAATATAGACTGGCGGCCGGTGATGAACTGAA
>CADBNP010000326.1 GCA_902796095.1 uncultured Aeromonadales bacterium
GTAGTTCAAACCAGATCTCATGTAACCGTGAAAATCAACTGCTGAAGCAGAAACTGAACCTAAAGCTAAAGCAACTACCGCAGTAATTGGAAGCATTTTTGCTTTCATTATAAAATCCTCATGTGGAATTGTTAGAAATTGGAGATAATTCAAACCATTTCGAATTATCCAGTGAGATTATACAAAAATTAAACAAACAAATAAACTCAAAATGTTTTTAACTTTCTCTCACTTCTATCTCTAATTTGGTATCACCAAATTTGAGTGTATTGTAGTATAAAAAAATTTTTTTGTTCAAAATATAAATCAAGTTTAACCTACTTTTGTGATCACGATCACATTTTTAACAACAGTTTTACATGGCCTTGGAACTTTTTAGCTTATTGACATACTAATCATGATACACAGAATTGTCTCCGCCTTTAGGTTGATTGTTTCATTTCGACGGTGCATTGCTTCCTTATATTCTGACTGCATACCATTTGAATCAGTCTTTCCCAACCTGAAAGTTATGACTTAAACAAACAAGCAACATAGTTCCCCTGGAGTTCTTCAATTTTCTTCACTGACAAAATAGTTTCTTATGAATTTATCAGAAATAGCTCATTTTTCACTGGGGCAGAAGACAACCTACCCCAAATCTTACGATCCGGATGTTCTTGTGGCAATTCCCCGTTCATTTAATCGCGAAAAGCTTGAACTGAACAGAGAACTGCCATTTACCGGATATGATTTCTGGAACTGCTACGAACTTTCCTTTCTTAACAGAAACGGACTGCCTGTGGCAGCTCTCTGCTCATTTCAGATACCCTGCACATCAGACAATTTGATTGAATCAAAATCTTTGAAGTTGTATCTAAACAGTTTTAATTTCACAAAAATAGAGTCTTTTGACAAACTGATTGGTACTCTGCGTGAAGATCTGTCATCAAAGCTCTCTGTATCTCGGGATGATCTAAAAATAGATGTTTACGATCTTTCCGACAGTCATAAAAATATAAAATCATTCTTTATTAATAGCAGTGAGCAAAAACACGTGGATTATGTAAACCTTGAACACGAGAACCATGCTATTAATATAGACTCGTTTGACTACAATCCTGATTACCTGGTTCTGGACGAACAAAAAGAGTTTGTAAGGGAAAAACTGTGTTCTCATCTTCTAAAATCCAACTGTCTTGTTACACAGCAGCCGGATTGGGGATCTGTCTACATTCACTATGAAGGAGAAAAAATCAATCATTCTGAACTGCTTCGATATATCGTTTCCTTCAGAAACCACAATGAATTTCATGAAATGTGTGTTGAAAGAATTTTTACAGATCTTATGAGAAAGTGCAGACCGGAAAAATTAACCGTTTTTGCTCGCTACACCAGACGCGGCGGCATAGATATCAATCCTTTCAGGAGCAACTTCGAATCATTGCCGGACGTGGGAAGAACGATACGTCAGTAAAAGAAATTAACGAAAAGAGAACAAGAATTCTGCGTCAGGCTTAATGACCGACTTCCATATGTCATCCGCAGGATTTTACAGAACGATCCAGAGTTTTAAGAATAACAATCAGACGCTGATACTTCAGAGCATCGCTACGATACACGTACTCGGCCATTGATGCTGTATCCATAGTGGCCGGAAGACTTTGATTCTCTTGTATCATTAGTCGCAGTTTCGGTATGAGAATATGCTGCAGCCACTCATGAAATTCCATAAGATCACAGCCAAACGGTGCTGAACTGTTTTTCTGCTCTTCTGTAAGCGTTGAACTGCTCCATAACTCAAGATTTTTAAGTTCTTTTTCAAGTTCGGCAAGTTTATTCAGAATAAATATTTTTCTGGGTTCCATATGTACCGTCCAAAACATATCAGTTGATTGTCGTAAACATCGCTGCTCCCTGTCGATATTTCCGGATCTGTTCCCTTTCGATGAAGAACAGGATCAGGCAGTTAACAAGAAATTTCATTCAGCGTGATCACAGATCAATACATAGATAATAGCACAAGATAGAAGTCATCTATTATAATTCCGCTGATATTGTCTATATTTGCGGGTGTAATATGGCTTTAAGTGTTGAGGAATCCCTGAAAGAAAAACTTAGGGAAACGCAGAAACAACTTATGGATTTGCAGGCTAAAAGAAAAGCCGAGCAGGAAGCAACAATCAATCTCTACTTTTCTCTGTTAAAGTGTGTATCTATGTTCGATTCTGAACGTCTGAGCAAAGATTATGCAGAAAAGATTATCAACAGTATGGATTCAGATATTTATGCTGTTGAAAAGGTCAAGCTGGAGAATCAGTTAAAAAAAGAAGTTCTGGATCTTTCTAAGTCAGTAGATTTTGCCACTGACTCTATAGAAAAATCAATCAATGCACTTGATGACAAGGTCGAGATGTTCAGAAACATAAAGGAGTCTCTGGTCAAGTATAATGAAAACGCAAAAGCAAGCGGTATTACATCTAAACAATCCAAAATGCTTAAATTTCTCGAACTTCACAATGTTGCGTACAACAATATGGTTTCGAACAACGGAAGTCTCAACGGAGAAATCTATGACTCTGAGGAAATGAACAATATCGGGAGCACCGTTCAGCAACTGATATCCGAAATGGATTTTCCGAGCAGCATTTCTGATGAACTCACACTTCTGAGATATAAACTCCTGTCAGACGTAAAGGCAAGTGAGCTTCCGCGAATTTCAGTAAAAGTGCTTGAACTTGTTATTGAAAGTTACAAAATTGAGAGGGATGAGGCTCGTACTTTCCTGACAACTCTCAACAACAGTCTTAGTCTGTTCAACAATAACTTCAACAACTCTGTAGCTCTTGCCCGTGATTTGCATGCACAGGAATCGGAGTCAAACGCAACTATTGATTTGGCCATAGACAGAATAAGCGATACTATCAGCAAAGTTGATACACTGCAGCAGCTCAAAGACAATATTGTTGCACAGGTAGCCCACATTAAGACGGCCATGGAGAATCATCACAGTGTTGAAGAGAAGCAGAGCAACTACGTCCGGGCAATCGGAAAAATTCAGAACAGACTTAAACTGATGGTAGCAGAAACCGATGAGTTTAAACAGAAACTGCTTCAGCAGAAGAACCGAATGATCATCGACAGTCTTACCAAACTCAGCAATAAGAATGCCTTTGAAACAAGAATGGAGCACGAATATAAACGCTGGCAGCGTTACAAAGAGGCTTTGTCAGTCGTTTTAGTTGATGTGGATAATTTTAGAAACATCAATGAGAAATACGGTCACCCGGCCGGAGATCGTGCACTTAAAGTTATTGCAAGAGCTCTTCAGTCAAAAATTCGTGAAACAGATTTCATTGCAAGATATATTGGTGAAAAATTCGCTGTAATATTCCTCGGTACTGACAGGAAGTCTCTCGAATCACCTCTAAGAAAACTCAATGAAGTGATCAAGACAATTCCGTTTCACTTCAAAGATAACAAGGTTACAATAACCGTTTCAATCGGAGCAGCAGTTTTCGGACCGAATGATAACCCTGTGACAATAGTGGAAAAAGCTGAAACATCCCTGCGGGAGGCGAAGAAAAACGGCAAAGACTGCTATGTTATATCTGAATAACTAGTCTTGACAAGACGTCATAAAGCAAGAGCCGTAGGTTTAATCTGACTTACGGCTTTTGTTTGCCGTGTTCACGGAGCATGGATCTTTTGGAATATTTGTGCTATTCCTGTTCATTGAAGATATGAACAGTCCTTAAGAAGAACTGTTATTTTCATGAAGACTCTTTATCACCGTCTGGCTCGTTACTTTCCAGATCACAGTAGATTGAACTGGTGATTGTTTCAAATTTCTCGTATTGTTTTGAAACGAACTCAGACCAGTCATTCATAAGTTTGATCCTCAGTTTAAAAAAATCACCTCTGTTGTATGCCTGCACTGTTTGATTGCCAAAAACATGTGCAAGACATGATTCTATAACTTCAGA
>CADBNP010000327.1 GCA_902796095.1 uncultured Aeromonadales bacterium
GTCGTTAGCTCAGTTGGTAGAGCAGTTGACTCTTAATCAATTGGTCCCGGGTTCGAATCCCTGACGACCCACCATACCGATTCCTCTTAATATTTCTCTTTTATCTTTTAAACTTTTCCTTTGCTTTCTTTGTTTTTTGCTCACTTTTATTTGTGGTAGAATTCACGTTGCTGACAGGTTTGATCAGTTCGTACTGAAAATGTTTCAGTAAATTGCTATTCATCGGCGTAAAGGATTTGTATTTTGAACGATTTTGAAAAACTTGTATCCGGGGATTATGTTTATCCAAAGGCTGCAGAGAAGATTTCAACGGAAGAAAAGGATTATTATTTTTCTGAGGTTGAAAAACTGCTGAAGGAAAGCAACACTGCAGTTATTGCCCACTATTACTGTAATGATGCGGTACAGGAGCTGGCAGAAAAAACCGGAGGCTTTATCGGTGACTCTCTTGAAATGGCCAAATGGGGTAAGAAATCTCCATATGACAGACTTATGGTGTGTGGAGTACGCTTCATGGGAGAGACTGCAAAAATTCTGTCACCTCAGAAGCAGATCCTGATGCCAAGTCTCAATGCAGAATGCTCTCTTGATATTGGTTGCCCTGTAAAGGAGTTCTCTGAGTTCTGTGATCAGCATCCGGACAGAACTGTTGTTGTGTACGCCAATACATCCGCTGCGGTTAAGGCAAGAGCAGACTGGGTAGTTACTTCTTCAATCGCTGTTGATCTGATTGAATACCTTCATTCCAGGGGCGAGAAAATTATTTGGGCACCGGATCGCCATCTCGGTTCCTATATAGAGAGAGTAACCGGTGCCGATATCCTGAGATGGCAGGCCCACTGTGTTGTACATGACGAGTTTAAATCTGAAGCTTTATCAAAGCTTATGACTCAGTATCCTGATGCTGCCGTGCTGGTACATCCTGAATCTCCTGCTGATGTTGTGGCCAGGGCTACTGTTGTGGGTTCCACCTCTCAGCTGATCAAGGCTGCCGCAAAGCTGGAGCAGAAGACTCTTATCGTGGCAACAGATTCCGGCATATTCTACCGGCTGAGACAGGCGTGTCCGGACAAGGAACTGATTGTCGCCCCGACATTCGGTGAGGGTGCAACCTGCAGGAGCTGTGCACACTGCCCGTGGATGGCCATGAACGGTGTTAAGGAAATATATAAGGCTCTAACTGCGACTGATTTATCAGATTATTCAATCGCGGTTGACGAGAATGTTCGCGAGGGTGCTCTGAAGTCTCTTAACAGACTGCTGGAATTTTCTGAAAATCTTGCATTATCAAAAAGATAGATGCGGAAATAAGCATAGGACAAAGAATTGTTTATGCTCCTTCAGTGCTTTATTATTTGATCGTATTATCATTCTTTTTAAGATTTAAACATAAAAATACTTGATACACATAACAAAAGTAATATAATGTGAGTGTTTTTATGGAACTTTTCTTTAAGGTTACTTCAGGTAACTGAGAAAATTACGGAGAAAATATGAAGAAAACTTTACTTGCTGTTGCGGTTATGGCCGCTTGTGCTTCTACTTCTGCCTTTGCAGGTACCGATGGTTTATACGTTGGTCTCAAGGCTGGTGTTGATATTTGGGGTGTTGATACTTCAAATGATTATAGGAGCAGTTTCTATCGCCAGTATGATTATGCTAATCATCAGCGCAAACACACCAATCAGGCTTTCACAAATGATATGGATCGTGTAAATGCAACTGGTGGTCTGTTTGCCGGTTATAATTTCAATGACTATTTGGGCGTTGAATTAGAGTACAACTACCTTGCTCCGATGAAGATGGATCACTCTCACTTGAATTACAAGGTCTGGTCTAACAGTTTTGGTCTGTCTGGTAAGTTCATGCTTCCATTTACTGATGATTTTGAAATGTTTACAAAGGTTGGTGTTTCATACAACTACCTGAACAGCAATTTCTCAAAGCATGTAGACCTTACTAATCTCCTCCTCGGCGGTGGTTTACAGTACTACTTCACTGACAATATTTTCGCAAGAGTTGAATATGAATGGCTTCACAACATGGGATCCAAAGCTTCGGCTCTTGGTATCAGACCTGATGCACAGCTGATTACTTTCGGTATCGGCTACAGCTTCGGTTCACGTGCTGCTGCACCTGTTATTGCTCCTGCTCCTCAGAAGAGAACTATCAATGAGACCAGAACTCTCGGTGCAGACGTTCTTTTCGGATTTGACAAGTTTAATCTTACTCAGACCGGACAGGAAACTCTTGATAATCTGGTTGTTGAAATCAATGATCAGAACATCGAAGATCGTCAGGTTTCTGTAGTTGGTCACACTGACCGTATCGGCAGTGCAGAGTACAATCAGAAACTTTCTGAGAAGCGTGCTAACGTAGTTGCCAACTACATGTCTTCAAAGGGTTTAACTCCTGATGTTGTTGAAGGTCGCGGTAAGACTGAGCCTGTTACCGGTTCAGAGTGCGACGGACTTTCACGTTCCAAACTGATCCAGTGCCTTGCCCGTGATCGTCGTGTTGACATCAATGTACAGGGTGTTGTAACTGAAGAAGTTACTGAATAATATATTTGTCATAATTCACTTTTAACCCGGTCAAGTGCCGGGTTTTTTAGTGCCTCTATAGTTGAAACTTTCACTGAAGTTGGATTGAAATCATAGATTGCTGTTCAGAAATTACTGTTCAGATTCTGTCTCGCAGCTACGGAAATGACAACAATATTCCAGTGGAGATCTGTTCATTAACAGTTTTTTGAGCTGAACTATTTCTGAACATATTCTGCAGTTTCTATGTGTATACTTTAATATCTCTGACTCATTTCTGACGGACTGGAGCGTTGATACCGACTGACCTGTAAGCGGAGGCAAATATTTAATCAGTGGGATTCTGATGAGAATCAAATCGATAAAAGAAGTGCCTCATATCTGAACAGATTCAGATCGTGTCTTCGGCAGTTCAGGTTGTATTTTTTTGAACTTAAAAGAGATCTTCAAAGGTTGTATAATTATTATGATTGCAGTTTTGCTGTGTCAGTGTACATTTTGATTTGATTGTTTAATACGAGTTGTCAGGTGTGAAAATGGCTGTAGGAATATTTACTCAGATTAGAAATTATATTATCCGACTCCTTACAAGAAAGGTTGCAAATGAAGTGATCAAGGCAGCCGGTGGCAGAACAACACGTTCAGGTTCGTCACGCAGATCTTCATCTGGTTCATCCCGCTCCACCAGCGGAAGATCTACATCCCGTAATCGAAAATCCTTTGCCGGTGAAGATGATTTCGATGCTGATATGAATCGAGAAGACAAAAACAAATAAGTAATTTCATTACGGAGCAAACTTTTATGTTTGTTCCTTTTTCGCAATCGCAGTTTATTCCTGTCTGTTTTAATTTTTCCTGTTTTTTAACGGCAATGTTCCTGACTTTATGCGTCATCTGAAGGATTTCATCTAGTTCTGGCTATCAAAATGAAATTCTGACTGTCAGGTATAGATTTTCCGAACATAGATTTTTCCCTGAGACTTAAGAGTGTAATCAGATTTCTGGAGGATCTTCTCTCATCTGATTTTTTTCCCCGATGGCTTTTGAATTCTCTATTCTCATGTTTGCAATTCATGCATATACTAGGTTTGTAATTCAGGTATAAATCAGGAAGGAAGAACTTGATCATGTTTTTGTGAGACAAACGCAGTCTATAATAGGAGACAGATTAACGTAACAATTCTTAATTGAGGTTTAGAGTATGAAAATCTATGTGTATTTATTGTCTGCTTTGTCATTATTTTTCTCATCATCCTGCTTTGGTGAACTCGTGTGCGTGAACGGGAACTGTCATACCGTTTTTGATTTGGGTGGCGGTACTGTTTCGGTTGACGGACAGATTCATAATGTCCAGAGGAGCGGTTCTACTACAACCATAGATAACCACATTTATCAGGATATGGGTGGCGGTTTTTACACCAGGGATGGAGAGATGCACTTGAACCAGGATTTAGGCGGAGGTTTCTACCTTCACGATGGAGATCTTAACAGTATCCAGAGATACTAATTCATCCTGTTTAAAATTGATCCCTCCATGAATTCACAGCGTCGTGTGCATGCTGTTTAGATAGGAGCAAAGTTGAAAGACTTTGATCCTGATCAACAGGCAGTTACTTTACTGCTGAGTTTTTGCCAAATCGGGAAAGACATAACAGGAAAGAAAGATCATTAACATCATGGCATTCAATGTTTGAGTGCATTTCTTGACACCTGAGTCTGATGATCGATTTTTTTTAACAGTTCTGAAGCTGTCTTGATCTGAGATGTAAGATCTTCTTTTGTTGTCATTTGTTCAATTCAGATAATTTCTGAATGCATTTTTGGATCTTTATATCAAACGGATTTCCTGTGCTTTTAAGCATATGCCTGCATACACAAAACACATTTCTCAGGGGAGTCAGCATTGATGTACAAAAAAGCCTGCATTCAGCAGGCTTTTCTTTATCTGAACAAATCTTACTGATTGTAAGAATTAGTTGTTCATGATGTGATAGGTAAGATCGAGAACCTTGTTAGAGTAACCGATTTCGTTGTCATACCATGAAACAAGTTTAACAAACTTGTTGGTAAGAGAAAGACCAGCCTTCTTATCGAAGATGGAGGTGTTGGTGTTACCGAGGAAGTCGGAAGAAACAACTGCGTCTTCAGTGTAAGAAAGGATACCCTTCAGTTCACCCTCAGAAGCTTCCTTGATTACTGCACAGATTTCGTCGTAGGTAGCTTCCTTAGCCAGGTTGCAGGTCAGGTCAACTACAGATACATCTGGAGTTGGAACACGGATAGAAATACCGGTAAGCTTGCCGTTCAGTTCAGGGATAACCTTGCCAACAGCCTTTGCAGCACCGGTGGTTGAAGGAATGATGTTCTGAGCTGCACCGCGACCGCCTCTCCAGTCCTTCTGAGATGGACCGTCAACAGTCTTCTGGGTAGCAGTGTAAGAATGAACAGTGGTCATGAGACCGTCAACGATACCAAACTTGTCGTTGATAACCTTGGCAAGTGGTGCCAGGCAGTTGGTGGTGCATGAAGCGTTAGAAACGATGGTCTGACCGGCATAGGTCTTCTCGTTAACGCCCATAACGAACATAGGGGTGTCATCCTTAGATGGACCGGTCATAACAACCTTCTTTGCACCTGCGTCGATGTGAGCCTGAGCCTTTTCCTTTGTAAGGAACAGACCGGTAGCTTCTGCTACAACGTCAGCACCAACATCGCCCCACTTGAGGTCAGCTGGATTTCTTTCTGCAGTTACGCGGATACGGTCACCGTTAACGATGAGGTCTGTACCGTCAACTTCTACAGTGCCATTGAAAGGACCGTGGGTTGAATCATACTTGAGCATGTAAGCCATATACTCAACGCCGGCAGTAGAAAGTCCGCCCTTACCGTCGCTGGCAAGAAGATCGTTGATACCAACTACCTTGATGTCCTGAGCCTTGTGCTGCTCTTCATAGGTTGCTCTCAGTACAAAACGACCAATACGACCAAAACCATTGATTCCAAGTTTGATTGTCATAATTTTTTTATTCCAATTTAATGTTAAACATATTCCTTTCGGACCTAATATTTTTTGACGTATGCCACTGCTGCGGCTGCGCCTCAAAACTGTACCAATTATATAAAATTCCTGTCTTCTTAACAAGAATTCTTCATATCGTATCACGTTCTCTTCCTGACAGAATGATGTCCGGCGTGATGAATTCCAGCGCCTGCCTGCCAGGCATTCGGGCTGTCGTTATAAGAAGTCTGCTGATTCTCAGGACGGATTTCAGACTGCCGCGCGGCAATCGTATATGAGTGAAAGATAAAGTTCTGGGCTGACGCTGAAAAAATTTTTTTCTGAACTGTCATGTCATAACCGGCATGTCCGCAGCTCAGACTTTTCTGATGAGCGGAAATGCCGACATCAGAAAATAGAAGTCCGAATGAAAGGGAGAATGAGAACCGCATTCAGGAGAGTAAAAGGAGGATAAAAATCACTGATTCAGTCCACTTTATGTTCAAACGAACCGGACTCTATGGAGGTATGGCGGTCATGTGCTGGATTTTGTTTGTCATCAAGATAATAATCACGTGGTGAGTGCTTATGTGAATTTCTTTTTCGTGCCGAAAAAAAAGATTCAAAATGGTATACAAATCAGAATGTAGTGTCTGCTGATGCTTTTTATAACAAAGTTTAGTGACGCAATACTCATTTCTGTTTAATTTGTGGTTCTCTGTACCTTGATTGCTCGTAACTTCACATATTTGCATTTTCTTTTTTGTGATAATAAATTTATCTTAGTTTATTTGTTTGTATTGGTAATAAAAATTATGACTTCACTTGTTGAACAGTTAGCTGAAAAGAAACAGATTTCGAATGACTTTATTGATTCTGAAGGTAAGGAAGTTATCATTTCTGCCGAGAACAAGTCTGCGGTTCTTGAGGCTATGGGCTATTCGGTTGATGATGAGAAAATTCTTGCTGCTCAGATTGAGGAAGAGGACAGACAGTACTGGCTCTCAGTTCTGGATCCTGTTCTGGTGGTGCAGGAGAAGAAGGATATTGTTCTTAAGGCAAGACTTCCAAAGAAACATGCCAGTGATGAAATCGAATATGTTTTGAAGCTTGAGAACGGTAACAAGGTAAAAGGTTCTGTTAAGGCCGGGGACTGTGACGTTATTGCCGATAAAAATATTGACGGCAAGGTTTATGTCCTCAAAAATCTGATCCTTCACCCTCAGGATGAGATTCCAATGGGTTATCACGAAATTGCTCTCAAGGTGGGTGACAAGAAATGCGAGCCGATGCGTCTCATTGTGGTTCCTAAAAAGTGCTACATTCCGGAACAGATTAAGAATGGTGGCAAAATCTGGGGTCCGAGCGTTCAGCTGTATACTCTCAGAAGCGAACGCAACTGGGGCGTGGGTGATTTCGGTGATCTCAAGGATCTGATAACAAAACTTCGCGACTGGGGTGCCGGTTTTATTGGCCTCAATCCTATTCATCAGCTGTTTCCTGCAAATCCCGAAGCTGCAAGTCCTTACTCTCCTTCCACAAGACGCTGGATCAATGTTGTTTACATCAACGTGGAGCAGACCCCGGAGTACCAACAGGATCATGAGGTTCAGAAGTATGTGAATACTCCGGAATTCCAGGGACGTCTTGCTGAACTGAGAGCTACCGAGTATGTAAACTACAAGGGTGTGATGGAAGCCAAGATAGAAGTGCTCCGCAAACTCTACAGCAATTCACCTCTTCACAAAATGGATACGCCTAGAGCCAGGGCATTCATGAAGTTTGTCGAGGA
>CADBNP010000328.1 GCA_902796095.1 uncultured Aeromonadales bacterium
AATTCAATTGCCGCTAAAAACAACCCATCATAGTCTGAAACAAGTTCCTTGAGCTTTTCATACAATTGCAGTACATCCGGTTTTGCTGGCACCATATGATTTGCCAACAATTTCTGAAATCTGTCAAGCCGCTCCGAGATCTCGGATGAATGAAGGTTGAAGAGATTAATTTTTGACTGGAAATCTGAAGTATTCATAGTCATTCCTGTTATTCTAACCTGATAAAAAGATGCTGCCGTCGGCTACACAACTGTCATGACGTTCTGCCCCAAAAAACGAAGGATAGAGTCTGCAGAACTTACCAAAGCTGACACTGCAACTGTGTCCGGAGAACAAAATCTTGCTAACTTTTGCAGATTAAGGTTTATGAAAGAGACGCATAACACCACATATAGTGTTCATAAGCCTTAATTTTCATATTATTCTTTGAAAAAACTCTTCTCTAGAGCGTTTCTGTTTATTAGTGACACAATTCACACACACAAATACATAATTGTGAAGAATAGCCGTTCCGCTCGCTGAGTTTGTTCCAGAAAGGTTTGTTCCTCTATATTGGATTTCCACTGTTGTTTACGTAGTCCCCGCCAAGTTCTGCCAGGAATTTCAAATTGCCAGAGCCCATACTTGTTACCAGGGTAAAGAAGTACACCAACTTAAATGTACCTTCACGCTTTACAAACTCAAAAAAACTGTCATTCTCCAAGAATCCTTCTAAAACGATTCGTTGTCTGGATCAATGTATTATGCTGTTATGGTTGTAAAATCACTTCATGATTGATGATAATGACTGCATCGGTATTTTCAAAACTCTGCATGGTTCGTAAAATCCGATAGCGTAAATCCTGATTTGGCTGTTTTATTCCAATCTTTGAACAGATCGATACTGCTACCTGTAGTGAAGAATGGATGAAATAGTGATGCAATGGCGTCATCTGATTCAAATCATGATATCTGTTCTCTGAAAGATTAAGAGCATAAGGGAGTATTACTGTGCAAAATAAATTATCTGCAGTTCTTTTATCTCTGGCAATTTTGACCTCTCCCGCTCTGGCGGCAGAGGCACCTTTTGCCGATGTTGACAAGGCCAATTATTTTTTAAAGGAATTTGAAAAGGAAGTAGATCGAGCCCAGGGAGCCAGCAATACAAGGTTTTTTCATAAGATTGACGCACTTACCCGAATTAAACAGCTGAATGAGCAGTATCCTGATGATCCGCGTGTGAAGGAGCTGATGAAAAGGGCCTCAATCGCCGTGCAGAGAAGCATGGGAGACTTTCGTCAGATCACTCCTGAAATGCTGGCATATAAAACCAACGAGAAGCAGATGCGCACACGGATAAAATCCATGAATGAAAACGAATGGAAAAAACAGCAGACAGATAAGAACATTCTTGCAAAAGTTTTTCCAGCCGGAGATCCTGAAAGTGTGAACATCCAGGATTATCTGAACAAATATGTTGTTCTGGAAAATGTGCTCTACCCTTCAAATATGTTCAACGGAGGTTCAGGTGACTACATTTCTGTTGGAAAGGTCTCTGCCGGCTATTATTTCATATCCATGAACGAGCGCAACTGGTACGGTGCCTATGAAGCCATAAGACGCTACAGAAGTATGGTGGACGCAAGCATCGGAGATAATCTTAATTTTAAGGTTCTGGGCAAAATTACAAGTTTTGTAAGAGAATCACCGGATTCATCTGCAGAAAAGAAATCTCCGTTTGTATGGGGATGGATAGTTGTACCTGAAATGATTTACGCCAATGATACTGTCCTTGCAGTCTACGATCCGAATAATGACAACTCAGGTTACTTTATCGGAGAGGAGCTGGTGGATAAAATCAAGGATTCATGGTACACAGTCAAATCAGTTCCTGAGGATGCCGATCCGAAGAAAGTAATGGAAATATTTGCCACGGCCATCAAGGAAAAGAACTACAAACTCTATCTGGACTGCATCAATCCTGACAGGCGAAAGACCGACATAGGAACCTCGCTGCTGCGCTACCACTGGGATCTGCATCAGAACCGCTTCCAGGACGAGTATGTATATGTTGAATTTGATGAGCCGAAAATCACGGTAATCAAGGGATTTGACGACAACAATGATTTGGATACATACTTTTTAAATGAAAATCAGCGTGACCAGTTAACCAAAATGGGCGGTGAAAAAGAAGAGCTAGCTATTGTTTACAGCCGGGCATATGATAAAAACGGAAAGCAGATCGGTTCTAAAAATCCTCATGAACTGAGACGCAAGGGTAACGGCCGCTGGTATGTCAACACCTATGACATCAGATTCTAGAAATGCCGGGAGGAAAAATGAAAAGATGTAGATTGCTGCTTGGTCTGCTGCTGACCGGTTTAATGTTTCTGACTGGTTTTAATTCAGCCTGTGCTGAAGAGGATGAGGCAAAGGACAAGCCTGTTAACGGAAGAAAATATGCCATGGAACAGGTGCAGAAATATTTTGCCAATTTTGATGCTGCATATCAATGTACGATTCAGTATATTCCGACTGATAAAAATACGGATAATTATTATAATTTTTATAATATTCGTCAAAAATGCCGGTCTTTAATTCAGCAGGCCCTTGATTTCAGACTGGATATAACCACCCATCCAAACCTCATATTCGACAACGAAAATGAAAAGAAATATATACTGGCTGATGCATCAGTTATCGAAGCTAATCAGAGGCTGATGTCAGAATACTGGAGAATGATAGTACAGTATACAGATGAAAACAGCATTGCGCGCAGGGCTCTGTCATTTTCCATCGGTGTAACCTGGTGGTACAAGGATCATCACAAAAAGTATGAGCAGAATTTTGACGACATCAGACAGCTGCTTCGGTCCTATGCTAATGACAGGGACAGCAAATGCAAGATCAGTTCTCAATACATTGAATGCAGTGACAGTACCTTGAAATCAATGAAAAAGACTCTGGACAAGCTGGGGCAGTATTTCACCTTTGACGTAGATCTTAAGGTTCTTCATCCAAGATCAAAGGGAGCGTTTATTGAAGATTACGATAACTATTCAAGAAATTTTATAGCTCGTAATAAAGATTATCTTACAGTATTTGACAACGTAAAAGAGCAGGTCGGAAAGTTCAGAGACAGAATTTCCAAGCAGCATGTTGGTGTTCTCGGCATGGTTAAGATAAGAAACAAGTCTATCTTCAGCCCTCATATAGGAAAGTATCCGGAAAATATCCAGCTTCTGACCGACAGACTGTACAATTTTGTAGATAATGTGCAGAAGTTCATCAAGGAACTGCCCGAAGGGGACGTAGGAAAGTTTCTCACAAAGTCCAAACTGGATGATACAGGAATGGCAAGTGCACACCGCAGTCTGGAACTCTCTTTATCCCGTCTTTTACTGAGAGGAAAAGATAAAAAAGATAACTGGATTAAGCATAATGTAGGAAAGTAGTATTCAATTTTTTTCGATTCCGGAAAAAGGGGTGGATTTTAATCGAATTCATCCCTTTTTTATTATGACTTTGTTCGAAGAACATCCGAGCTATCAGGGATATCAGAGAAATGATTTGATCAAAAGTCGTCAGCAACATTACTTCTGCACTTTGAACTTTTGAGGCTGAACCGTGTCAAGAACCGCGAAGAAAATGACCCGTAATGAAAAAATAATCCAAGTACACCCTGTCCAGTTTATCACCCTGAATGACAGGTATATATTGCCATTCATCTTCAAAATTGTCATCGAACAGATCTATGATGCCTCCATTTACAGCGTGTCCGAAAACGAGATCTGTTATTGTAGATTTGTCAACCCGAAAGCGGCTATGAACTTTTTTATCCTTTCCCTTAATTACTGCCTTGGCATAAAGCATCTGGTCGGCTGATTTCAGAGCAACTTCCAGTCCTTTGACAGCTGATACTCTCGCTTCATCCTGCAGATTAACAAAGTTCGGAGCGGCGGTGGCGGCAAGAATGCCAAGAATAACGATAACAACGACAAGTTCAATAAGGGTGAAACCCCGAGAGGATTTAATTTTCATGGTGTGATGTTGGTAAAACAATAGACAATTAACTGGCGAAAGTATAAATATACACAGGTCCGAACACAAGTCATTCCCGATGATTGTTCAACCGGATAACCTGTACGGTCTCCGCCCTGCAATTTCTGTCCAGAAGAAATACAATGTTTCAGAATTAGATCTGACTACAACCACGGAAGCTCATGAAAGAGTACAATCTTGACCGGAACAGGTGAAATCTCAGTCTGAAATTCATCAGTTGATAAGTTACATGACACGGTAATTAAGAGTTTATGACAGAAGTGAACGAAACGCTGGCCTACTATGAGAATAATTGCAGGGCATTTGCCGAAAATACCGGGACTCTTGATTTTTCCTCAATACAGGATCAGTTTCTTGCACTTCTCCCGGAAGGAGGTACGGTACTTGATTTCGGCTGCGGATCCGGAAGAGACAGCAGATATTTTATAGATCACGGCTGCACGGTCACTGCAACTGACGGATGCGGTGAAATGTGCCGCTATGCATCGGCAAGCCTCGGCATCCCAGTGAAAAAACTACTGTTTACTGAACTGAACGATGAAAATCAGTACGACGGGATCTGGGCATGTGCATCCATACTCCACCTCGAACAGTCTGCTCTGCATGATGTGTTTGAAAAAATGATCACAGCACTGAAAAGCAGGGGAATAATCTACACGTCATTCAAATACGGAGATTTTCATGGCATAAGAAACGGACGCTATTTTACAGATTTCACAGAAACATCGATTGCGGATTTTCTTAAAATTCACAAAGATCTGAGGACAGAACAAATGTGGATCACTGAAGATATCCGGCCGGATCATGGGCAGGAAAAATGGCTCAACCTTCTGCTGCAGCTGACATACTGAAAACTCTGGGAGAGTTTCAGAGTTCCCAGTACGGACTGACAGGAGACAATCCTGACAGAGAACATCTCGCCGGATATCTTAGGGGGTCCATTCAGCATGCCCTGAGAATCGATATCATTGTCTCGTTTCTGATGGTGTCCGGAGTGCGGGAAATAATTCATGATCTGGAGGATGCCTCCCGGCGCGGCGCGCAGATCAGAATTCTTACAGGGACATATCTCGGCATCACGGCACCTGAAGCACTCTGCCTTCTGAAAGACAGGATAAGACAGAATCTGGATCTCAGACTGTATAACAACCCGAACCGATCCTTTCATCCGAAATCCTACATTTTCCACTACGATAACGATCTTCACGAAATTTTTATCGGCTCTTCAAACATTTCAAAAAGTGCACTGACATCGGGAATTGAATGGAACTACAGATTTACCAGCGTAACGGATGAAGCCGGTTTTATCAAATTCTACGGAGTTTTCGAGGATCTTTTCTACAACCATTCTGTCATTGCCGATGACTCTCTTATAAGAGACTATTCCAGATCCTGGCACAGACCAGCCGCTTTCAGAGGCACAGATCTGTATGAATCCGAGGTCGCACCGACTGTAGAAAACTCGGCCGGCATCAGTCATTTTCTCTCAGTCTACGGCAACGCGGACAGCAGCCCCGGGAATGAACCAGTCTGCATCCCGGAAGGCGGAATAAAACCGGTTTATGAACCAAGAGGAGCTCAGATCGAAGCACTGTATGCGCTTAACAATGCACGAAGAGACGGATCCTCAAAATGCCTTGTAGTAGCAGCCACCGGAGTCGGAAAAACCGCTCTTGCTGCCTTTGATTCCCTGCCCTACAAAAAAATTCTTTTTGTGGTTCACAGACAGGAAATACTGCAGCAGGCCGCAAGAACATTCGCGGCAGTACGAAGAACAGACAGCATCGGTTATTTTAACGCAGATGAAAAAACAACTGATCGGGACGTGATCCTGGCGTCAGTGTCTACGCTCGGCTCGGACAGATATCTGAACACTTCATTCTTTTCGCCGGATCATTTCGATTACGTGATAATGGATGAGATCCACCATGGTGTTGCTGCCCAGTACCGCAGAATTCTTGACTATTTTCAGCCCAGGTTTCTTCTCGGTCTTACTGCCACACCTGAACGTCTGGATCAGAAAAGCATTTTTGAGCTTTTTGACTACAATGTTCCCTACGAAATCAGTCTGACAGAAGCCATTAACAAAGGATACCTTGTACCCTTCAGCTATCACGGAATTTTTGATGAATTTACGGATTATTCGGGACTGAAAACAGTTAACGGAAGATACGTCCAGTCGGATCTTACGGAAATTTACCGTGGAAACCTGAAAAGGCAGGATCTCATTATCAGACACTACTGCAAATTCAAATCAAAACATGCTCTGGGATTCTGCTGCTCAAGAGAGCACGCGGAGGAAATGGCAAAAGCATTTTCTGAAAGGAAAATAAGAGCTGTAGCCGTATACAGCAATGCGGACGGCGAGTTTTCAGAAAATCGAAATACGGCAGTTCAGAAGCTGGCAGAGGGGAAAATCGAGGTCATTTTTTCGGTTGACATGTTCAACGAAGGTGTAGACATATCATCAGTGGATCTCGTTATGTTCCTGAGACCGACGGAGTCGCCGGTGGTGTTTCTTCAGCAGCTCGGAAGAGGACTAAGACTTGACAGGAATAAAAAGAGACTGACAGTTCTGGATTTTATCGGCAATTACAGAAACGCGGACAGGATCAGGCTTCTACTCGGCAGTCCGGAACACAGCAGAACTGAAAAGGGAAACACTACCGCAGATAAAATTATTCAGAATTCTGCCGACCAGCTGCCGGACGGCTGCGATATAGATTTTGACATCAGGCTCATAGATCTCTTTGAGCGTATGGACAGAAAGCACAGGAAAATTGAATCTCTGATTGAGCAGGAATACTGGCGGATCAAAAATGAAATCGGCAGAAGGCCTATGCGCCATGATCTGTTCATCAACATGGATGACACAGTCTATCAGCTTGCCGCAGAGCATTCGAAGCACAACATTTTTAAAAACTACCTGGAATTTCTGGGAAAAATCAACGAACTTACAGACGGTGAAAAAATCCTGTGCCGCAGTATAGGAAAGGAATTTATCGCGGCACTTGAAAACACCAATATGACCAGGGTGTACAAAATGCCCGTGCTCCGTGCATTTGTTGAAACACGTGAGAACAGTACATCCGCAGACAGAAATGCCGAAAGCCGGAATACTGAAGATGCAGTGATGAATATTGATCCGGCAAATGATTCCTTATCAAAAATCTCCGGAAATACCGGCACTGCCGATGAAAAGCTGAACAGTACTGTTCAGGACGGTATACAAAATGAAAAAATGCACATGGAAAAGGATACTCCTGGTTCGGAAAAAACAGCCTCTGACTGTGCTGCTCCTTCAGCAGACAGATCTGAAGCCGTTTCACCGCAGAGTGTTCTAAGGCTCCGGGTCTCCCCAGAAATTCTGATTGATTCCTGGAAAAAATTTTTTTTAACTGCAGGAAACTGGCGGGATCTTGCACCGGACATGACTCTTGATAAATTCAGAAAACTGCCTGACGGCTGGCACAGAAGGAAAATTTACTCAATGCCGGTAAAATTTCTGACGAAATCCGACGGCACATTTTTCAGGCTTGATGAAAACAGCTGCCTTTGTCTGACAGATGAACTTGAGAAACTGTCTTCTGATGCATCCCTGCTCAGCCACGTCCGGGATGTAATTGCATACAGAACAGCAGATTACTACAGAAGACGATACAAATCAGAGCATTATCCCGGACAGTAGCTTTACGATTCAGCTTTATTGCAATTTATGGTCTTAAAAGCAAGCTGAATGCGTGTTACACCACGATTTTGATGAAAGACCAAATGTTCAGTCTGTACCGTCAATCATATAGCGTAACAAGGAGTGATTATGATTAATGTTCCAAAGCACACCAGATGTCCCAACTGTGGCGGGAATATGGAATTCAATATCACGGCCGGGGCGCTTCTCTGCCAGTCCTGCAATACCAGAATGTCGGTAAAAAGGTATGAGTTGCTTCTTAAAGATAAAGGAGCATACTCGGAAACAGTTCTTGACAGATTCTCGAACGGTGCCACTGCCGACAGAGATGAAAACGGAGAGATTGATGAAGATGTAAAAGCACGATCCTATACCTGCACATCCTGCGGCGGCAAACTGTCTCCCGGAGCTCTCGGTGCGACTGATCACTGTCCTTTCTGCGGCAATGCCATTGTCTTTGTTGACAAGTACAGAGATCAGAGATATCCGGACTTTATCATTCCGTTCAAACAGGACAAAAAATATTTTTTTGAAAAACTCAGTCGGCTTATGGACGCGCATCTGTTTCTTCCTGATAACTTCAGAGAAAAGGCAAAATTTGAAAACATAAAGGCCCTGTACGTTCCATTCTGGCTTTTTGACGTGCAAATTAACGGAACAGTTCAGTATGAAGCGGAGAAGCAGAGAGCCATAGGAAGCGGAAAAAACAGAAGATATGAGCACACAGTGTTCAATGGAGAAAACAGGGGAAAAATGCTGCTTCGCAAGGTTCCCCAGGATGCCGCAATCGGTGTGGATGATGACATCACCCATGCGCTGGAACCTTTCGGATATGACGACGTGACTGAATTCAGTTTCGGCTATCTGTCCGGACTTGACGCAATCATTTATGATCTTGATGATTCTTCAAGCTTTGCCATAGTGGAAGAGAGAGCGAAGGATACATTTGAGAGATATGTAACCAATGCTGAAAAATTTGACTATTACAGCATCAGATCCGCTGACGTAACCTGTAAGCCTGTTTATATTAACTACGCACTTTTTCCCGTATGGATGTGCGAAGTTACTTTCGAAGGACATGAGTACCGCTATGCAATGAACGGACAGACAGGAAAAGGAATTGAAGAACTTCCCGTTTCACAGTTCAAGAAGAACTGCTGCATCTGGACCTCCGTTATTTTTCTTTCGTCTCTCCTGATGACTTTTATGCCTAACATTATCAGCGGATTGAGCCACTCCCCGAAAGGCAATGCCTTGCCGGTATTTTTTTACATTTTTTTTGCTTTTTTCTCGTATTACATCATTGCAGTTCATGCAACGAAGAGGTTATTCAGGACCAATAA
>CADBNP010000329.1 GCA_902796095.1 uncultured Aeromonadales bacterium
CGTATATTTATATTATAAGTAATTGTACTAAAACGTGATATACATCACAATTAGCAAAATCAACACTTTTCCTGAACAGAGCCAAAGAGTATACCTAAATTTATGCCTTATATCCACGTCCTGAAGAACGCGGTTTCACGGCACGATCAGATGAATGCCGTAAAATTGCATGAAGTCACAAAAAGGCATTCTTTTTTGTGAGCAGTACTAAAAAAATAAGTAATTGATCTTTATAGTAAAAAAACTTTCTGATAATTTGGCAACCGAACTGACATGGATTAGATTCATGCAGTTTCCGGGATCCTGGCAACTTTGTCCGGCATCACCGCATTAATTTGGCAAAATGATATCTGAAGAATTTCGGAGCACTATATGGATATAACAGACAAGAATCTGATAAAAAAGTTTAAGTTTTCAGCTCTCGCTGCGGCATGCGCCCTGGCTCTTGCAGCCTGCGGAGGTCATCACCATTCGCACCACAATGACGATCCGGTTAATCCAGAGCCGAACGTCTCAGACGTGATCCTCGAAGACGGTACCGAACTGAATGTAAATGTAACCGGAATTAAGGTCAGCTTTACAAAAACAGTTTATGACTCAAGACCGCTTATTGAACAGCTCAGGAACGGAATTAATGAGGAACAGCGCTCCAGATATAATGAAATATATCTTGGCCTGAATGCTGTCAACAGCGTTAATAACAATGACGACGAAGATGAAATTGGAGTTTTCGAATTGTGTGATGAAGAAAACGAAAAGGCAGGAGAGTTCTGTCCTGACGTGCCTGCACCAGTCCACAGCGTCTTCACGGCAAAAATTGACTATGCCATTGAGGCTTCCAAAAATGAAGAAACCGTGGATTCATCAGGGTACAAGCTGGCACTCCGCAATATCAAGGCCGATGTGAAGGATGAGAATGACATTGTAGTTTCAAGCGGCATGGCAAACGGCAGAGGTGACGTTGTATTTGCCGGCCTTACACGCAAAGGCATGATGGAGAACGAAACCGTCTCGTTCGAAGCCGAACTTTGCATTGCCGACGCCAAGGGCAATATCCTTAAAACACAGGATGGCAGCGACGCATGCTTCAAGAACAAGAACAGGCCTTCATTTGAAACCAATGCCTACGGAATGTACAAGGTTGCCCTGAGTGAAAACGCTTCCTGCGGACTGAACAGAATTGGAAGTGTCTACTGCTGGGGCAGCGGCATCGTTCTAAGTCAGCTGGCTCATCAACGGATAATTGATGAACTGGACTCAGCTGACGGCCTGAACAAGGTCAAAACAAATCTGAATTACGACCCTCAGACAGATCCGAATTTTGTCAAGCTGGTTTCAACACCTACGCTGGTGTATTCGCCTAATGAGATATCCGATATTGATCTTACATCAGAAGGTAGAGGACCTGCAGCAGTACCTGTGCTTTACATGAACACCTACAGTTCACTGGTTGATATTGCCAAAAACGGTTTCGTAACAGTCACCCTTCCGGCTGAACCGGCAGAAGTCAAAGCCAACTCTCTGGTTGTTGCCAGCGATTTGCGTTTGGTGCGTCCGGACCCCCTGGCTGAAGATGTTGTTTACAGTTACGATTTTCTTCGTAGTATGAGACTTTTGAACAAAGACGGAGAATTTACCCCGGTAATGCAGCTGTTTGGCGAAGAGCCTGAGGAGGTTATTGATAACATTCTTCTGGATGTGGACTCTTTGTCAGTTAAACGGCATTCCGTCATGGCTGCTGCGGGCGGTAAAATAACCCTCAAGGGAAATCTTGAGGGTACAGATGTTACACCGGAGGATGTCGCAAAAATTGAAGGTGCCGTGAGCGTATCCGCCTCTGACGGGTATTTCTGTGCAATTACAGGCAACAAGGAGCTGAAGTGCTTCGGTAAACTCGGACGGGGCGACGGATCTATCGGTTCAACTCCTGACAATCCGATACATACAGCAGTCATCACGAATGATGGCGTTAAAATCTTATCAGGTGAAGACGACCCTGCAGAAACAATTCCAATCAAAAAAATTGACGGAGAAAACCACGTATTCTGCATGTCATCCGTTGATCCCGACTCGTTCAGGGGCAATCTCTACTGCTGGGGTTCAAACCGCATCAAGGTGAACGATGACGGAGACGAGACTGAAGGCGGCCTGATTGTCAGTGATGAAGAATTCCTTAACAATCCGAAGACCATAGAAAAACTGGCTGATACCGAAATAAGCGATTTCTCCGTTTCTCATGATCACGTATGCGCCGTAAGCGACGGCAAGCTCTACTGCTGGGGATCTTCCGAGTCGCTGCCGAAATTCCCATTGAATATTCAGCAGGTAGACCAGGATGAAGGAGAAGGTCAGGGACTGCCGCCACCTGAGGATACTCCATATGACAAGCTGGGACTTGGCAATGAGGAATGGGCCTTTGTCAGGGAGCCTACGAAGGTTGAGATGGACAACAATGTTGAAAAGGTTACTGCCGGCCAGTTTAGAACCTGTGCCATTGACGTAAAGGGTGATGTGTACTGTTTCGGCATGAACAGAGGCGGCCAGCTTGGAAACGGTAATCTTGAATCCTCGGTTACACCGGTAAAGATTGACTATGTTCCTGTTAAATTTGATGAATGCAGAATGATGAACATAGAAGGTTTCTACGGCGAAATCTGCGTTAACAAAGAACTTGAGAAAAATTTTGAAGTTAAATAAAAGTTAAATTTTTGTAGCTGACTACAGGACTGTCTCCTCACTTATTTTACGTACAGTGAAGCGACAGTTCTTTTTTTTAACGGCTGTCCGGATGTGAAAAACCGCTCCGGGCATTGTCAGCCCCGCGGAAGCCATTATGAAATAATATTGCAAAGTTCTTTCGCATGAACAACCGGTATTATGCGCGGTGCAGATGCGATCCTTATATTCTCCGGTTCCTCGACCTGCCTGCAAATGTGTCTCTGCCTGTATTGATTATTTCTGCCGGGAGTTTCTCAAAGGTGAAGTGATAATCAGATTCAATGAGACTGCTGATGCCAGATATCAATCCGATTCCGTCATCTTCACAGTCCGATTGAAGCATGGATCAATGGGTACGGCAGGAAACCGGAACTTTCGTGTTATGAGTGCCATGACTGACAGAATGTTCAGGAGTTCCGGCATGTACTTCACTCTCAGTGGCACATCATGACGCAGTTCTCCCGCCGAGCTGAAGAACGGAGACAAAATTTTCATTTCCTGACAAGGAAAGCATATGCAAGTACGGGAAGCATAAAGTTCCGAAAAATCCATGAGGATCCTGTTTTTTTGAATCTATAGCACATAGATTTGGTAATGTTTTGATTAAAACACTATTTCTAACGTACAATGAAAGTTTGTAGATTTGAAGATTTTGTTATTGTCCAATTGTCAACTGAGTAAATACTTTTGTAATCTGCAAAAGTCGGTTACTTAATCTATGTTTCCAGAAGTAATTAAATAGAAAATTGAAGATAGGATAATAACTTCAGAACGTAACATATTTCAGATTTCGTCATTTCCTGCGCAACTAACCAATGGAGATTCGCAATGACTGTTTCAAGCACTGATTTTCCGGTCGGCTTTGAAGATTTTGAGAAATTGAGAAATCAGGGAAAAATTTACATAGATAAAACATCCTGTCTGAAAGATCTTCTGACAGGAGCGGAGGTTACACTGCTGCTGAGACCACGCCGGTTCGGAAAAACGCTTTCCATGAGCATGATAGAAAAATTCGTGGAGATAAACTATTCAAATCCGGATGACAGAAGCAGACAGGAAAAACTGTTTGAAGGACTTGCTGTCTATAAGGACAGAGAACTGTGCGACGAATTCATGGGTCGCCATCCGGTAGTCAGTATTTCTCTTAAATCTGTAAAGGGTACTGATTTCTGCGATGCAATGAAATCCATGCTGAGACTGCTGAGAGATTTCTTTAAGAAGTACAGATTTCTGCTGAACAGTGAAAAGCAGCCGCCGGAA
>CADBNP010000330.1 GCA_902796095.1 uncultured Aeromonadales bacterium
CCTAAAATTCCTTGCTTACTAAGATCATCAGCAGACATTATTTTGCTGGAACCCTTTGGTTTAATTAAGTATTTGGTTACTCTTTCAAAGTATTTTCCACCTCTGCCACTGAAAACAAGTCTGTTGTCTCCACCACTTACGTTAGGAACAATCCAAATATCACCTTTAATGAAGTCTAAAACTTTAACACCTGTGTCTGGAATAACAGAATTTAAGTTTGTTAGTATAGTGTTCATGGTTCTTGATGCACCTTCATGTGTATCAATAAATGGTTTATCTGCCGAGATACGCTGGCATTTTTACTTCTTATCTCTTTCCTGCCTGTTACAGCTACTTCCTGAGTGTCAGACTGAAGTTCCCACCTGTCAGACTCATTTACCGTTTTAACAAAAACGATTCCCAATCTGTGAGATAAAAATCCTGAAATTAGGTGGTTATAAGGAGGGTGCCGAGCTGTTCCGAAATAAGAAGAAAAGGTGATCCTCAGCATTTTAAAACCCGATCCAGCATTTGCTTATAAGCGTTCCATTTCGACAAGGTTTTGCACGACTCTCGTGTCGGTAAATACCGCCCCGTAAACAGGACTTTTGTTATGAAGATGCTTCATCTCAGCATCAGACTCCGTATGTAATATTTGAATTCTTTGAAAACATTCCAATCAATGTTCTGCCGAATCTTGATATAAAGGCAAAGAATATGAGTCGTGAAATGCTGAGGTGTTAGCTTGACGTTATCTTCGATTCGGAGCCGGATCGTTTTTTTTGTCAAGCTTGTGTCAGCTGCACGCATAAGACATTAGTATCTAAATTCGTTCTCCATCGACACATATAGACTCCATTGCCATGTAGCTGAATCAGATTTTTTTTCGGGTTCAGAACGCGAGCGAGCATCGGATCGGGAGTCTGATCTAACAGATCCAGGTGTACATCGAGATAACAAAGCACTGCCCTACCCTGCCTGTTTCACATATCTCTGAAGGCGACAAGGGAACAGCACAAAAATCAGCAGATTTGATAACAGGGAGCATTTTGGCCGATGGTTAACGGGATGAAAACAATCCGAATTGTCGTCAGAATTCTTCAATAAGCGAGGATAATTGCAATGATGACTTACTTGCGCAATTCCTTAAGTAGTGTGAACGAAAATTTAAAAATTATATATAAGTCAACGCGCAAAAAACTTTCAGACAGCAAGGAAGAGAGGATTTCATCCCGCACTGCCGGAAAGGAATTATACTGCTGGCGAACAGGATGATAAAGAAGATGCCAGTCACAATGAAAAAGAAGTCATCAGACTGTTCGTAAGAAACTGAGATTCAAACGTAAACCTCAGTTCCAATCGTATAGATATCCGTCCGCAAGGGATCGGCATCATCATTTAGCACGGATTAGATTTATTCAACCATTCTTTCGAGATTTTCAACTGGTTCAGCATTGCCAACAGAATACTCATCGATACCAGCTTCAGTTATAACATATTCATATTTTTCTGACTTGGTGAATTTCTTTGTTACCTCTTTTTCATCATCGTCAATCAGAGTTTCTGTGCAATCTCTGTCAGTTACAAGTACCAGCTTTTCACCATTCAGTTTTGCGGTGGCAGTACACTCAATAGTATCATCGGCACCATTTGAATCTGCGTACTCCATCTTGTACGTTCCATCGGCATTTTTTGTAATTTTTACTGAATAATGATAGCCATTACCAAAGAATCCTTCAAAACCTGCTGCGCTTGCAAAAGAAAATGCCAACATCATAGAAGATGCAACAATAATTTGCGCTAATTTCATATAAACTCCTAAACAATAAAAGGTACAATTATGATACCACGTACCACATCAAATAACGAATCCTGACACTCCACACGACTAAAGTTGCGGAGTTCCTGCATGACTGACCATGTCTTACACGATCATTTTGAAAATTGTTTGTTCCAACTTTTCTGCGCAGGCTTGCATTTCCGTATGCCCTACGGTATTCGTCAGTTTTGGCAACTGACAAACTTTATCCATGGTGGATCCTATCATAGTAGATGCGGTCAAACGCTTTAAAAGACAACACCGTCCACCATTATGCCCGGCGAAATAGTGGATTTTCTCAACAGTTTGGGTTATAAAACAAATTCCATTTTCAGGTAATTTTTCCTGCAGATTTAGAGATGGTTCTGACAGATTGGAATTTCATTTTGACAGTTGGGAGGTTGAGAGCGACAGTCAGGAAGATCTCTCTGACAGACAGGGAAGAGTATCTGACTGAATATGCTTGCAGCTTTCTCTAAAGCTGAGAGTTGTTTGCCCAGAATCCCCGATGTTCTGTCTTGTGTCCTGTGCTGGCAGAGTTTGAAACTGGGACAGTCCGGAGTCAGATAAGTGTGAGATTTAGAGCCTGAACTGTGTGGGTGTTTCCCGTTCAGACCGGCAGTCTCTTTTGTGGATGACTTTTGCTGGTTCTCTGAAAAGCGGTGTGCTGTCACGGCTGTTATTCCGGGTGCAGATGAACCTCTCTTGCTTTGTCTTATGTCGCGATAAGTTGTTATCTGGTATGCTGGTCTGGTGGAAAATTCTCCTGTCGATTAAGGATGCTACATGCTCAGTAATCTCCGGCACTCGCTTCAACGAAGTCAGCTGTATGAAGTAAGCAGTCCGCACGAGTCAGAGATTCTTAAGAGGTACCGGTGATGTGAAGTTAACCGAAGCATGCATGAAGTCATGATTCAGATTTGTACAATTATTCAAGCTCATGTTCAGTTTCTGGTTAAAACCTGGATTCATCTCAGGTTCCCTGATCCTCTGCTGCAGTA
>CADBNP010000331.1 GCA_902796095.1 uncultured Aeromonadales bacterium
ACCCTCATGGTTGCTGAATCTGGTAATCGGAAGATTGCTCTTGTCAGGCAAACCGGTGCTGTCAATCAGAACAGAAACATCCTTGTCCGTTGAAGTCAGAACATACTCAATATGCGCGATGAGAAAATTTCTTTTCTGCTCCGGCGTTCCCATCACTGCAAGCAGCTCGCTTATGCACTGACTGTAGATGTGCACTCCGGAATAGAAAAGGGATGCATAGTTGTGCCTGTCCAAGATTTCGGCATTGCTGTTTGCCCGATCTTCAAGTATGCAGTAGTGAAGAAGAGCATGATAGTGTCTCTGTTTTTGACTTTCAGAGTATCAATGACACGATCATATCCGATGCCGCTCAGAAAGCAGTTGAGAAAGTAGGAATCTCCAAAATCAACCAGCACTGGTAGTTGTTTCCTGGCGACGTCCGGTTCATCAGAAGTCGCAAATGAAATTTCACCGTGTTCAAGGGTTTTCTTTGAATGCGTGACGGTCTAAAAAAAGAAGTAACCGTTGCTGCGATTCAAGAAGATCAGTTTCTCATTGTTGATAACTTTTCCAAGATATATCTGCCCCGTTTTCCTGGTTTGCCATCTATGTACTCAGTAGTTCCCGGTCATGTTCCAACAAGGGTTCCAGCAGCATTCTTATGGAAAGAAATACTAACCATAAAACACTATCACCAGTAATATACTAACCTGGGGTAACATAAAATTTGGGATTATTTCAATGGATTTTCTGGTGAAAATGCTGTATTTATGGGGATCGGCGATGGGTTGAACCGGGAGGGAACAAGAATAAGTTACAGATGTGGCAGGGAATCAGAGAGACTGCCCGCATGACAGACATCTCTGAAAAACTATTCTACCTTACTCTGATTAAAGAACAGGATTTAACAGCAACAGCAGTTTCCTGTTGACATCCCCGCATAAAGGCAGGGAATTTTTCCGATTCCCACAGCAAACTGCAGACTTATCACGGTGAGATCTTACTGCAGACCGACAAGACGCTTCATTTCACAAGTTCTACGGCTATGCCCTGGCGTGATTTGCCGTCATTGAGAACCGAAGTCAATCTCCGCTGGCATTAACCGAACACTGTGCCGATATTTCATGGGCCACTCACGAAGTTCTCTTCAGAAAACGCAGCATGACAACTCTAAAAAATGCATACAGAAATTTATGCCAGACATTATTATCTGCATCGCAGCCGGCAGTATCATTTCACCGAAGATGAATACAACTCTGGTTTACTTGAGGCGCTCAAAGACCTTCACATCATCAGGATCGCCATTATAGTACTCATCAAGTCCTTCAGTCGAAATTACATACTCCAGTCTGTCGTTATTCTTGAAAGTTTTTACCACCTTTCTGTTATCTGAATCATCAACCTCAATTTCGGAACAGTCCCTTTCAGTAACAACAAGTCTGTCTCCGTTGATCTTGGCAGTAGCACTGCACTCAACAATATTGTCACCAATCATGTCGCCGCCGAATTCCATCTTGTAGGTATTATCAGCATTCTTTACAATTTCGATTGAATAATGTGTATTGTCATGAAAAGAACCTTCAAAATCTGCCGCATTTGCACATGTAAAAGCCAGCATTAAAGCAGATGCAACAGCCAACTCTGATAATTTCATAAAATATATTCCCCAAAAAAAGCAAAAAAAATAAAGGCAACAGCGATGTCACCCATAAAAAGCATCACAGTAAACAATATCAGAAACTTCAAGAGATTACAGCATTCAGGATGAAAATCCTGACTGATATCAGCAGTAAGGAAAACTGCTACCTGGTAAAGATTTACTGCAAAATTCCTTAATCAGCACTGAAAATAAGAACTGATATGCAAATAATCTCATAGGGATCAGATTATTTTTTCTCGACAGCGGAGGAAACCAGTTTAAAAAGATCCCTCTAAAAAGTTCAGGATCAAAAAGAAAATTTCTTCAGCAATCAACAGTTGTCACACAGACAAACCACTGGAAAATCAGTTCATAGTTCGCTAAGGCAGCCAAAATTAATCCATCTGAATACGTTCAAGATTGGTTACTTCTGAAGGATCTTCCGCATTATACTCATCGATACCATCGGCAGTGACTACATACTCCAGTCTCTGAGAACGAGGATATTGCCTTGTTACGTTTTTCTTTTCGTTTTCATCAATCTCATACTCCGTGCACTCTCTTTCGGTGACAACAAGCTTGTCTCCCTGGAGCTTGCCGGTGGCAGTACATTCAAGGATATTAAATGCACCCATAGAATCACCGTAGATCATCTTGTACGTACCGTCGGCATTCTTCTTAATTTCTACAGAATAGTGATAGCCGTTACCAAAAAATCCTTCAAAACCTGCTGCTGCATTTGCAGAAGAAAAAGCAAGCATCATGGCGGCAGCAACAACAATTTGTAATGATTTCATATCAAACTCCTGGATAAAAAACTCATTGGATATGATACCACTTCTCCAGACAAAAATATGAGTCATGCGGCAGTGATTTTACAAATCAGCCGTACCGCCTTAGCCATTTGAAGTATCAGAACTGCCGGCAGATTTTCGGAATTTTCCGCCCGGGATCAGTCAGAGATATGGCACCGGTCATAAAACCAGCCGCCAGATTCGGATCAGTTATCCCGAGTTTCCAGTCTGCGATCGATCGGTTGAACGATAGAGCACCTCTGAACATCTCTGATACATTCTCAACACAGGATGTATTCCACCCAGAAATATCCTGATCAAAAGCAAAGGCGTCACAGAACATCCTGGAAAGATTCTTGACCTGCGATATATTCCAGCCGCCTATATTCCTGTTGAAGCATACTGCCCTGGCGAACATCTCTTGCATATCTGTCACCGAGGATGTATCCCAGTTTCCTACAGGCTGATTAAAGGCGCTGGCTCCATGGAACATTGCGTTCATATCAGTAACTTTCGACGTATTCCATCCGCCGATGGGCTGATTAAAACTTTCAGCACAGAAAAACATTCCGTTCATATCGGTAACATTCGATGTATCCCAGTCACCTATGGACTGATTAAAGGCTCTGGCATCACGGAACATGTCGCTCATGTCAGTAACTTTCGATGTATCCCAGCCGCCTATGGGCCGATTAAAGGCTGTAGCTAAACAGAACATTCCACTCATGTCAGTAACCTTCGAAGTATCCCAGTCACCTATGGGCTGATTGAAATTATGGCAACCCGAAAAAAGACTGGCCATACCCGTAACTTTTGAGGTATTCCATCCTCCTATCGGCTGATTGAACTCATAAGCTCTGCTAAACATACCTGTCATATCGCTAACACTGGAGGTGTCCCATTCACCTATTGGGTGGTTGAATTCTCGCGCTTTAAGAAACATGCCGCTCATATCAGTTACCCGGGATGTTTTCCAGCTGCTGAGATCCTGATCGAAGGATTCTGCCCAACTGAACATCAACTTCATATTTGTAACATTTGAGGTATCCCATTTACCGATAGGCTGATTAAAATCCATGGCTTTATCAAACATGGAACTCATATCAGTAACAGACGATGTATTCCAGCCGCTGATATCCTCATTAAACTCAAACAGTCCGGCAAACAGCTCACTCATGTTGGTAACCTTTGACGTATTCCAGATATCAATACCGGAAAAATCAGTTCTCAGATAATCCCGGAAAAGGTAATGCATGTCAGTTATAAGCGAAGTGTCGATATCACCAAGACAGATCGCCTCATTATTTTATGAAGTATCAATTCCTGTACCAGGAACATCGTCATTAGCATGAGTTTTTAAATAAAAATTTAACAGCGTTGCTCCGTGTGAAACACGTAACGATGACCGTACTGCAGCAAATACGGGTTTTAAATCTTGTTGAAGCAGCTTTTGGTTCAGATTCTATCCATACCAATGTATCATCGATTCCCCGG
>CADBNP010000332.1 GCA_902796095.1 uncultured Aeromonadales bacterium
TCCGGATATCGGAATAGACTGGAGAGTGCCGGAGGACAGGGTGCTTACCTCAGAAAAGGATCGGATGGCCAATAAACTGTGCGACATTCCGGATGCAGGATAAACTGATGGTTAATAAAGGGGTCGGTGAAATTTCCAAAAGTTTCAAAGAAACTCACGGTTTATATGAAATTCTCTGGAATTGGAAACCTTTAAAAATACACATTTCTGAAGAAAGCTGCTCTCCATAAAAAAGATTAAGTAAAAAGGAAGAAAGTTCTTCATGATAGCAGGGCAAGAGAAATAAGAAATACGACAAATAGTCAATGAAAGTTTAAGAGTTATACAAATGGGACTGTCAGGAAAAATACTAGTAACCGGAAGCAACGGACAGCTGGGAACAGAGTTGAAGCCTCTGTTGCCGCAAGCCGTGTTTGTCGATGTAGACAAACTGGACATCACAGATGAAACAGCTGTTAACGATTTTGTAAAGCAGAACGGAATCGAGACCATCATCAACTGCGCGGCCTACACCGCAGTGGATAAAGCTGAGGATGAAGAGAGCAAGGCTTATCAGATAAATGCTGCAGGACCGGCAAATCTTGCCAAAACCGGCTGCAACCTTATTCACATATCAACAGATTATGTTTTCAACGGCAAAGGATATAAACCCTACACCACGCAGGACACGACTGATCCGGTATCTGCATACGGAAGAACAAAGCTTGAAGGCGAAAAGGCCGTTCTTAAATATTCAAAAAAAGCGATCATCATCCGTACAGCCTGGCTTTACTCAAGTCACGGAAGCAATTTTGTGCTCACCATGAGAAAACTGGGGGCATCAAGAGCAGAAATTAACGTAGTAAGCGATCAGATAGGAAGTCCTACTTTTGCCGGAGATCTGGCGGAGGCAATAGTTCAGATAGTGGATCAGATGAAGGAAGATACAAACTGGGAGCAAAAGAGCGGAATATATCATTTCACCAACGAGGGAGTCTGCTCCTGGTATGACTTTGCTCATGAAATCATGGAGTTATCAGGATATTCCTGCAAGGTAAATCCTATTCCCACAGGCGAGTATCCAACAAAAGCTGCAAGACCGCACTACAGCGTGCTTGATAAAGGTTCAATCAGAGAAACATTTAACGTACGTACACCATACTGGAGAGAGAGTCTTAAAAAATGTCTAAATCAATTCTAGTAACCGGAGGAGCCGGATTTATAGGCTCAAATTTTATCCCCTTTTTCTGCGAAAAATATCCGGAATATCTGGTAATCAATCTGGACAAACTTACCTATGCAGGCAGTCTGGATAATCTCAAGGAATGCGAAGACATGAAGAATTATGTTTTTGTAAAGGGTGACATATGCGACGAAAAACTTGTCGGAGAACTCTTTAGGAAATATGACATTCGCGGAGTTATACATTTTGCGGCGGAAAGCCACGTTGACAATTCCATTAAGGGACCGAGAGTTTTTGTTGAAACAAATGTAATGGGAACACTCAATCTGCTTGAGACAGCACGCAACTACTGGATGGACGGTCCTAATCAGGTTAAGCCTGGATATGAAGACTGCAGGTTCCACCACATCTCAACAGACGAAGTGTATGGCACGTTAGGCAATGACGGATATTTCTCTGAAACAACTCCTTACGCGCCAAACAGTCCGTACTCTGCAAGTAAGGCCGGATCAGATTTTCTGGTCAGAGCATATCACAACACATACGGAATGAATGTGACAACATCAAACTGCTCCAACAATTACGGACCGAAACAGCACAGAGAAAAACTGATACCGACAGTAATAGAAAAAGCACTGAATGAAGAACCGATTCCGGTATATGGAAGAGGTACAAACGTTAGAGACTGGCTGTATGTACTTGATCACTGCAAGGCGGTAGACCTGATATTCCATAAAGGCAAATCGGGAGAGTCATACAACATAGGTTGCGACAATGAAAGAACTAATATTGAAATAGTAAAAAAAATATGTTCGATTCTGGATGAAATAAAACCAAGAAGGAACGGTAAAAAGCATGAAGAACTGATTACTTTTGTAAAGGACAGAGCTGGACATGATTTAAGATATGCGATTGATGCGTATAAAATCTGTAAAGAATTAAAATGGAAAGCAGAAATGGATATGAATACCGGAATTAGTAAAACAATAAACTGGTATTTAAAAGAATAATTATTAAATAGAATTCAAAGATATATACACATCATCATAAAGAAATAATAATAATAATAA
>CADBNP010000333.1 GCA_902796095.1 uncultured Aeromonadales bacterium
ACCCAGCCCAGACCGACAATGGCATTGGAAATACCGACATCTGCCGAATTTCCCTTCTTAAGGTTAATTCCCATAACCCCTCCTTTTTATAATTTATGAACAGGTCTTGCAAAGCACAGAACGCAGAATATAAAACAAAATCATTTACATGCAAAAGGATAATTGAATCTTAAACAAAAAAAATTGATACAATTCACATTACGTTTTTATGTAAAAAGATATTTTATGTCACATTTACTACAGTTCGCATATAAGAATGAACGCGGTAGAACGAGAGAAAAGAGGAAAAGTGAGGAGTGAAAAAACAGGCGAACGTGCCGGCTGTACATTACATCTGCTGTTTTCAGTTGCCGGCATCATGGAAGAAGGACAAGGATTAAACTCAGTTTTCACATGAAGAAGGAGCAAGAACAGATTACTGCTCTCTGATTTGTTTCCTGACAGTCAATCCAGCAGACAACAGTAAAATAAGAAAGTGACTGCATCAGCTCCGCATAAAATGTAAACCGCAGTCATAATGAAATGCCCCGAATAAGGGGATTCTTACTGACAGAACCGAACGGAAACCGACATGATAACAGGAACTTTCCGTATCAGAGTCTGTTTCCGGTTTTCTGTCAGGAAAAACTTAATCAACGCCGATGCTTATTCCTCCGGAACGTTCTGACGGCTGAATAATTACAGTTACACGCTGACCGCCGTGCCATTCAAAGGAATAGGATTCTCCGGATGCCTGTCCTATAAGATTTTTCCAGTTAACATCCGTTTTAATGCCGGGATCACAGTCACCCTGCCCTATCCAGCAGATCACGGCATCAGGATCAACAGAAATAGTATTTCCGGTCTCAAGATTGCTCAGTACAAGAGGGTTTCCGTCAGAAAGCACCGCTACATATGCATTTTTTCCTTTTCCCACCAGCGTCGACGTGGCAAGTCCCTTCTGGGAGAATATGCCTGAACCTAAAAAGCGGACACTGTAGTCACAGTCCGGAGTAAAGGCAAGAATATTTTCCGATTCAACGGAGATTTTTTCCCCTTCCTCCAGTTTGTATATGACAACGTGCTGACCGTAATTGGCATAATAAGTGACAGAATCACCCTCCATGGTAACCTTCATAAGCGGAAGATTTTCACCTGTGACTCTCCTCATTATCGATCCCATCAAAGCTCTGCCGAAACCACCTTCCGGACCAAGAAGAAGTTTTTCAAATCTGTAGTTTTTTGTCGGGCTGTCACCGGCAATAAACGATCCTGCCTTTGTAAACAGAACATCTCTGCCGGTACATGTTACCTTCAAAGTTAATTCATTCAATGTTTCAAAAGTGAGCATTCAACTGTCTCCTTAACCTATTTCTACACCGTAAATGGCACATTGTCCTGCAAGATCCTGATTAACACCATTGCCAACAGGATTGAACTTCCACTGCCCGTTATACAGATATAATTCACCTATCGTCATGGAAGTAACATTCTGATAATATTCCTCGAGACAATAGCTGAAAATCTCCTGACCGGTACCGGCATCAAGGATGCGGATATACGTATCCTTCAGCATGCTGAAGTTAAGCTTTTTTTCAAAAGCTTCATGAATTGTAACAACAAAAACAATTTTCTGAATACCGGAATTCAGTTTCTGCAGATCAACACTGATCACTTCCCGATCTTTGCCGCCGGCATCACGGGAAAGAACAACACTGCCGTCCGGACTTCTCTCCTGACCGTAAAAGACAAACCAGTCATCACCGGGAACCTTGCCGTCAGCCTTCACAAGAAATGCCGATGCATCAACATCACACCTCGCATCCCTGATATTCCATCCGAAGCATGCCTTTATCCCCGCAATATTTCTGTTCGGCGAAGCCAGATTTGTCTTCTGCCCCTTGCGAAGCAGATGCTGCATTGCAGGAAGCGTCATGTCAGGAACAGAATTCAGGGAAGTCTGATTTGATGAAACTGTCTGCTGCTGAACACCGGAATTCTGCGCTGACACACGGGAAACATTTCCCTGCTGCGGAGGAACGGAAGAAGAAACCTGACCGCGACCGGGTTTATTGATGCTTTGCAGGTTACCTTTTGAAAGAGGAGCTGTATGTCTGGAATTTAAAGAGCTGATATTTGCTCTGGATAACGGAGGAGTAGTCTTGTTTGGAATATTTATCATTCAAAATAATTCCTAAAAATCAAATCTGCCTAAAAAAATGCTGATAACAGTTCAGCCGAAACCTGAAAACAACTGACAGGATCAGTGTCTCCGAACCGTAATTCATTCTACAGAAAGACCGGAATTTTTAAAATTGCACCGACATATCAGAGGTCACAAAAACAGAATTTAGGCAGTAAAATGGATTGCACATGCCCGCATCCGGCATTTTTCCGGACACGGGCTGCGAAGAAAGATTATTTTCCGGATGATCAGACGTCAGAAAGTTTTTTTATGATGCCGCATACCTTGTAATTGCCAAGATCTGCTCTGCTGACTTCACAGGAAACATTTTTCTCTTTTGCCAGCTGATAAATATGGTTAAGTTCAACCGAAGACGCATATTTTTCATTCACGATAACCTTCCACGGGATCCGTCTGAGAAGAACCCTGGTAGCCTCCCCGATCCCGGGCTTTATAAAATTTATATCACTGATCCTGTATTCATCAGCAATACTGCGAACCACCTCCGTACCGGAAATATTCATCCCGATCTGATCCTCACCGCCATGACAGTCAATGTTAAAATCAAAATATTTTTCGATGCAGCTTAAAAACTCTCCGGACAAATCCTCGGAAAGCAGATTATCGTAATAGGCAGCTCCGTGAAAATCATCAGGACCGATTATGTCGCTTCTCAGAAAAGTTCTGCTGAGAAGACCGGTTACCGTGGCATTCAGACAGGATGAAGGGATCAGAATATCATCATGAGTGCCGCACAGAGAAGTCAGATTTGCCGGATCTGAAACAACTCCGAGATCCGCATCAAGTCCCGGATAATCCTTTAAGGCATTCTTAAGCTGAGAAAGAATGGCACCCTTTCCTATCCAGCCGTCTATAAACTGAACGGTTTTCTCATCATGGCGACGAAGGATATAATCAACGGCATTCCGATCTATACCCCGTCCCCTGATGATGGAAATCGCATAGTGCTTGCAGCTGATGTTATATTTTTTTCTGAGATAGCGTTTTATAAGGATCCCGATGGGAATACCTGCCCTGGCAAGAGAAACTACGGTTAAATCAGCTCCCTTTTTCTGATACATTTTTTCGGAAAGTATACATACGGCTCTGGCTGTGGCCATTGAATAATTCTGAAGAGCGCTTCTGTATATATCCATATATTTTTCAGAAGGTCTGTACTCCAGAGGCAGCATTTCACAGTAATGAACTCCCTTCTGGATATACTTCTCGCGAACATCCGCCGGCAGCGGCTCTACCAGACCGCTGATATCCTTGAGAAGCAGTTCAACATCATCTGCCGCATAACTGCTACGCATTGCTGAAGCTCCCCCACTGTATCAGCGTGATATTGCTGTTGCCGTGCATTTCCAGAGCTGCAACAAGACTGTCAAGTCCGTCCCTGCAGACTTCGGCATCAGTAACAATAAGAACAAGATCATATCTTTCAAGATTATAGATAAATGTTCTTCTGTCATTGTCATACATGCTGGCAAGAGGATGACGGCTGTGCAGCATATAATCAGGATCCTGCGACACCTCTATCGGACTTCTGGTGGTTGCATGAAATCTTACTGTTTTATCAGGCCATCTTTTCTCGATTTCACAGCCGATCATCATGCCCGGAAACATAAACTCCTCGGTGCCGAGGATCAGTATGCTGCCTGCGTTTTCTATATTCTTCTGATTGCTGAGAACAGATTTTGCAAACTGATCTGTTCTTGCTCTTATGTCTGCCACATCAGCAAGAAGTCTTGAATTCCAGTAGCCGCTTTTTTTCATGGTATCTACAGGCGTATGCGTCTCATAAATCGGATCCTGCTGCGGTTTCAGATAGGAATGATGCTCAACGGAATCTATACGGAACTGAAAAGGGATCCGGTAAAGGAAATCGCAGAAAATATTCTGTCTTTCAAACTCTGCCAGTCTTTCATCAGACATGCTGTTAAGAACGGAAACAATACCGAAATTCAGAGATCTGTCCGGATATCTTTTTCTTAGGAGCCTTATTATATTTTCTATGGTGTTGCCGGTGGTAACCTCATCCTCGGCAAAGACTATTCGATCAATCTGATCAAGTATTCCGTCAAAACCGTTAACAGCAAGTCTCTGCTCCGTTGCATGACTGTGAGCCTCTGTGAAAAACAGATATTCAGCTCCGGAGATTTCCTCCCGGCTTGTATTCATGTAATACGCAACATTGTCAGAACCGTACGCAATGGATGCGCCTATTGCGGTTGCCGTCTCTGCAAAACCGATAAGCAGGAGTTTTTCATCCTGATACCTTTCCTCTATTTTCTCAGTCAAATCGGCAAACAGCCTCATTGAAGCTGAGGGAGAAACGGGAATATGCTTTCCCTGAACCGGATTGACATACAGGTACTTTCTCTTTGTGTTGTTTTCTCTTTTGGCGACAGTTATCAAATCTTCCAGGGCATACATACTACTATCTGACTCCATATATTTCCGACAGAAGATAAATCTTTTCTGCCCAGTTGCAGTTGGTTCTTACTTCATTCATTCTTTCACCGCCGTAACTTTTCCCTACCTGGAGACCGCTTTTATCCCAGTTGAGAATAGATTTGGCGTCTTCAAAATCTTTTTTCGAAACCTGAAGCATTTCGTTAACCACAGGAATCTGCTTTGGATGGATCACCGTCTTTCCGATAAAACCGTTCAGAATATCCCTCTTCAGTTCTCTTTTTAAGCCGGTTTTCCACTCGTCTCCGGCACTGTCAAAATATTCCCAGACAGGACCTGATACCACATACTCCCTGGAAAACACAGTCAGAAGATCTCCGAGAAGCTGGCTGATGGGAAGAATGTCATAGATTGTTTCATCATAATGCCGTCGTGCCGCAAACTCATTGGAAAAATCGTTTCCGCCGACCCGGACATTAAGGACAAATTCATTCATGGAATCAATCTTTTCCTTTATGGAACCAAGCACATCAGTCCTGGTTCTGAAATCTATAATATCCCCGGTCTCAAGAATAGGCATCATATAAATTCTGCGGCGGGCAGAATCATTGATCCTGCGAAGGGTTTCATTATATGCAGCTGCATTTGTCACAGTATACTTTGGAAAAATGAAACCTGTAAGAATACTCTGATAAGGACATATGGCATCAAATACCCTTATCATCTGCTCAGGCTCTCTGACTCTGATAAAAAGCTTTGGAAGAAAAAATTCATGATTTTCAGAGTATTCAAATATCTGTCTGAAGGTCTCCTTTACCTGCTGCTCGGCAGCTGCCACCGAATCAGAAGAAATCGTATCCTCAAGACAGACAGTCAGAGAATATCTTCTGCCCCAGTCTTCGTTTACAACTGCCTTTGCCACCTTGCTGTTCAGAGCTGGCGAGTACAGAAGCGCACCTACGGAATATTTCTCTTTAATATTTTCAATCACTCGTTATTCCCCGATAAAACTCGTTCTGAATTTCTTCAAGCCTGTCACATACCTGATCAGAAAACATGCCGCTGCATACTATTTTTCTTCCCCTTGAAATAAAACCGGCAATTCTTTCCGGACAGATGCATACATCAGCCATGCTGAGTACCGGTACATCAAACTCACTGTCACCGACAGCTATATATTCATCATAGCCAAAGCGGGCTCTGTACCTCTCCGCAGCCATCCCCTTGTTCAGGGAACGGGGAATACAGTAAACCTTTCTGGAATTCCTTAATATGGAAATATGCTCAGGATCTGCATGACTGGAAAGATAATCATAAATATGATCTGCATCATCAGTCTTTACATAGAACAGAAAGGGATCAGCAGAAACGATATCTTCTGACGGAACGATCTTTCTGATCAGATCGGACAGCATATTGTATTCCTTTCTGTCCTTCTGAGAAAGTTCAAGGGACTCTCTGGTCCATTCTCTGTCCTCGAGACCGTTTCTCAGCAGTATCGAGCCGTTGCATATCAGAGCATCCTCCCAGCCGAACACGGCAAAGGAATCCGCAAGCCGGGAATACTGGCTTAATCTTCTGGTGGTCAGAGGCACAGGTTTGAAAAATTCCTGAGATCTGTAAAAACGGTACGTTCTTTCAGATATATAACTCTGTTTTCTTCCGTTCAGAGTCTCAACCCAGATCACCGGATCTGAAGTGGCATGACGGTGAGAATAAATCAGCGTATTGTCCAGATCTGTAAAAAGCAGCATCAGAATCACCTGCTTTTCAATCAGAGAAGAACCGGGACTTCAACGTGGGTTACGGCTCTCTCTTCCATGGATATTTTCCAGCTCTTTTCTATTCCAAGAAGTTTATTTACAGCAATGCTTGGTATGTTCACTCCGCATGCCAGACATGCCATCTGCACACCGCCGGACATTCTCGTGTTGACCTCAAGAAAATAGGGAACATCATCCAGATACTTAAACTGGATATTACACGGGCATTCGAGCTTTACGGCATCGTAAATTTCACGGGTTTTCGAAAGAATATCCTCACGAAAACTCAGACGCTCTACTCTTGAAGCGTTCTTTATTCTCGGCAGCATAATCAGTCCGCCGGATGTATTCAGGCAGTCAACGCTGATCTCGTCACCGGATAAATTCGGCATCACCATAAGCGGCGAAAATTCACTTCTTTCTGAAAGTGCTTCATAAATCGCATCATAGGTCATTCTGGTATTCTGCTTTTTGAAGAGAGCGGCATAACCCTTGCGGCTGTTATCTATCAGACGATAGCTTTTTCCACCCTCGTCATGCACAAATTTAATGCAGATCTCCCGGTATTTCCGGCTGAGTTCCTCATATGCACCTTCAAAACCGGCAGGAGTTGTTACAATGCGGTACTCCGGTATTGAGCTGACTCCCATCTGAGCCAGCTCCTTATACGCTCGGTCCTTGTAGTTGAGAATATCTACAATCTCATAATCATCCACCATGACCTTTACGCCGGCGGCTTCAAAATCAGATTTCCGCCTGGATACTGAAAGCATTTCACGTCTTGGCATAAAGACATTAACCGAATGTTCTCTGCAGAAATCAAGGCAGAAATCAACATAATCGTTTCCCTTCAGACCCGGCTCCACATACCACTCGTCACATACGGATGACAGTACGGACAGTCTGTTCTCATTCGAACCTATGATATAAAAGTCAGGATTATCCTGCTTTATCATGCTCATGATGTTATAGGCAGTACTGAACCAGTGATTGAACCAAATCCTTACCATCGTTGCCTCCAGCACCTCAACTGCAGAAAGAATAATCAGCGTAACCGTAAACGCGTAAATGATATCAGATTTCACACGTCATGTATCATTCAAAAATGTACTGATTTGGATAAAATGACAGCCGGTCCTGCCTGTCAGACACCGTTTAAAAGTTCAGAGCAAAAAAAAGAGGCCTGTCTGAAGCCTCCAAAATGAACGGACATCCGGGGAACTCAGGAATAGCGGGCAGAAAGTTCCCTTATTGAACCGTCATTCGTACCCTGCCCCATGGCATTAAACTTCCATTCACCGTTATAACGATAAACCTCACCAAAAATCATTGCTGTCATTCCGGAATAATTTTCAGTCAGATTATATATGCACATTTCGTTGTTATCCCTTGCATCAACAAGACGGATAAAAGCATTCTTGATCATACCGAAATGCTGCTTGCGGGAAACGGCACTGTAAATATTTACTGCTATAACAATGCGATCATAATCTGCTGGAACAGAATTCAAATCAATTACAATCTGCTCGTCGTCACCGTCACCGGCACCGGTAAGATTGTCACCCATATGCTTTACGGAACCGCTCCTGTGCTTCAGATTGCCGAAGTAAACGACATCCTCGCTGTTTTTCAGTTTGCCACCGGTGAGCATAAGAGCAAATGCGTCGCAGTCAATGTCCTGCTTACCGCCGCCAAAAGAAAAAAATCCTTTTTTCTCCTGCTCAACCTCGTCCCAGCCGAGTCCGACAACAATCTTTGACAACCCTGCACTGCCAGTTTTTGTCAGACTTACCTTCTGTCCTTTTTGAAGTTTTACCGACATTCAGATCACTCCCAAACAATGTTGCTGTATCACAATGCCGGCAATAAAAAACCGGACACCGGAACAGCAAAAAAAATTCCACACACCGGATTCAGACGCGAAAAATATCAAAACTGCGCTGATTTCACCGACTGTCGAACCGTGAACAATCAGCAGAGCCAGGATGACAAAGCATTCGATCCGGATATCAGAAACACGAAAAAATTACAGGACTTCAGTCACTGTCAGTTACAGTCTGATACTCCGACTGAAAAGATCGCTCCTGCAGCGCCATGACTCACCCTGAAACAACCGATGCTGTTAACAGAGAAGGGAAAATCCCCCCCCGTTTCTCTATTCTGCGTCAATACCGTAGTGTGCACAGAGTGCGCCAAGACCGCCCTGGAAACCGCTTCCGATGGCATTGAACTTCCACTCACCGTTATTTTTGTAGAGTTCACCTACAACCACAGCTGTTTCAATGGAGAAGTCCTCGCCAAGATCAAAGCGAACCAGTTCCTCATTGGTGGTCTGATCAACGATTCTGCAGTAAGAATTTGAAACCATGCCAAAATTCTGCTTTCTCTTGTCTGCTTCATAGATGGTTACAGTGAATGCAATCTTTGAAAGATTTTCAGGAACCTTGCTCAGATCTACATCAATCTGCTCGTCATCACCGTCACCGGAACCGGTACGGTTGTCACCCTTATGCTCAACGCAGCCGCTGCTATGCTTGAGATTGCCGTAAAAAATAAAATCGGAATCAGAGGTGCACTTGCCACTTGCATCAGTCAGAAAAACAGACGCATCCAGATCAAAATCAACACCTGAATCAAACGCATTTACATCCCAGCCAAGACCTACGGTAATCTTGGACAGACCAGGATTATTTTTTGTCAGACTGACTTTCTGACCTTTTGACAAATTAATAGGCATAACAAACTCCTGCTATATTTACTTATAATTTTAAACCGACCCCTGCCATAGAGTTCCTTCCGCCCGGTCTTCAGCAGACTCAAAACTCTCCGGCAAACTCAAGTCTTAACGAATGCCGTCACTTCATTCCGAAAAATACACAATGAAAGAAAGATGAACAGCCTGACATCCTATCCCGTACACAAAATCAGTCAAACCGACGTCGACAAAATCAACACGGGCAGTTTGAAAGAATCAAGACAGTCACTGAATTTCCCGGCTCTCAGTCAGGGAAACTCCGTTAAGCGGAATCATTATACTTACGGTAAAAAAATCTTGTCAATTCAGCGACAATGATGCAAGATCAAAGTTTGAAGCAGGTTGCAAAATTTCTCAGGATTTTTTAAAGAGGCAATACATAATTACAGCCTTTACGCAGTTGTTTTCATAAAATTCGCAGTCAGCAACTCACCGGTTGTCATACAATCATACCCGGTATGCCTGGCAGTACAACAAAAACCGAATATCGCCCGGCAAAATCCCTGGAATTTGACAAATCATACTGATTAAGACATAATGTGACCCCATTAATTCACTCTAAGCAGTTGTCAGTTTGGAGCAGGTTCTCCATGATATCCTGACTCAGGATTCCGGATATCTGCAGTTACACTTTATATAAAGGAAATAACAAAACATGACCGAAGGTTTACCGAATACTTTTGAAACAGGTACTATAGTTATATTTGCAGTCACAGTTATACTGTGTCTCATAATTGATCTGGTATGCCACAATGATGATCGCGAGGTTTCTTTTAAATCAGCTTGTCTGTGGTCGGTGTTCTGGATCTTCATATCCCTCTGCTTTGGCGGATTTCTCTACTGGCACTTCAACAGTGATGTCGCGTCTCTGTTCTTCTCAGGATATGTTCTGGAAAAATCCCTCTCGGTGGACAACCTCTTCGCAATCATGGCGATTTTCACATGGTTCAAAATACCAAAGGGTATGAGACACCGCGTGCTCTACTACGGAATTCTCGG
>CADBNP010000334.1 GCA_902796095.1 uncultured Aeromonadales bacterium
ACAGAACAATAATTTAACTTTTTCTTGTTTTGTTTCTGAATTACTGTAAAATTCACCTATAAAAATTTGACCAAGATCAAAAAATTTAAGTTCAAGGTGTTTAGGTGAGCAAATTTATCCTGACAAAACATAACGTCCTTCATCTGGGACGTGCTATGTACGATTCCTGCGTTGTGAACAGATACACGTCTCAGCGCTTTGTAAACGATCTGCTGGCAGGTATTACCGTCGGCATCATTGCCATTCCGCTGGCCATGGCTCTGGCAATTAATTCAGGTGTGGATCCTCAGTATGGTCTCTATACTGCCATCGTGGCCGGCATATGTATCGCCCTTACCGGCGGATCCAGATTCAGCGTATCGGGACCAACCGCAGCATTTGTGGTAATCCTCTTCCCTATCGCCCAGCAGTACGGAATAGGAGGTCTGCTTACCGCCTCCATCATGGCCGGTATGTTTCTGCTCTTCTTTGCCGCCATGCGCCTCGGCAGACTGCTTATCTACATTCCGATAGAAGTCACGCAGGGTTTTACACTGGGCATCGGTATCCTGATAGCGGTACTGCAGATAAAGGACTTTTTCGGACTCACCATCTCCAGCATGCCGGGAGAGTTCCACAACAAGCTTGCCGTACTTGCCTCAAACCTTCCGAACCTTAACGTCAATGACACCATAGTCGGCGTTGTTTCCCTGATTACAGTGTTCGGATGGCCAAAGCTGAGAAAGGTATTCAAGGGACCGGTCTCAAAGATCTTCTCCTGTGTTCCGAGTCATCTGCCGGCCGTGATCTTCGGCATGATTGCCGCCTACATTATCTGCCGCACCACCGGAAATGCTGATGCGGTCCAGACTATCGGCAGCAGATTTACTTATCTGAACGCCGACGGCACCACCGGTCACGGCATACCACCAATCCTTCCGCATTTTGCACTTCCATGGAATATGCCGGGACCTGACGGCAATCCGATTAACTGGAATGTGGAAACGATCCAGAATCTAATGTTCGCCTCATTCTCCATGGCGGTTCTGGGAGCTATTGAATCCCTGCTCTGTGCCGTCATCCTTGACGGCATGACCGGAACAAAGCATCACTCCAACAGCGAGCTTCTGGGACAGGGTATCGGAAACATTGTAGCACCGTTCTTCGGAGGTATCACCGCAACAGCTGCCATAGCACGTTCCGCCGCCAACGTAAGAGCCGGCGCTTCATCACCTGTTTCTGCAATTGTCCACTCTCTGGTGGTGCTTCTCGCCATACTGTGTCTGTCACCTTTCCTCTCCATGCTGCCGCTTGCATCCATGGCTGCACTGCTGCTGATGGTTGCATACAACATGAGTGATCTGAAAGGCATATCAAAAACAGTGAAAACCGTACCTCTCAGCGATGTGTTCATTCTTGTAATCTGCGTGGCTCTGACAGTATTTTTCGATATGGTTATAGCCATAGCTTTTGGATGCATAATGGCAACCGTGTTCTTCATGCGTTCAATGGCAAAGATGACCACCTGCAGGGATATGATAGAGACCGGAAAACTTCACCAGTCCGCTCTTCAGGAAAAATGGCTGGCATACAAGATCAACGGTCCTCTGTTCTTCGCTGCTGCAGACAGAATATTCAATGATATTATCGTCAACTGCAATGAGCGCAGGGGTCTGATAATCGATTTTTCAGCCGTCAATATTATCGATGCCGGCGGACTCAGCAGTTTCCAGCATTTTACCGAGGATCTGAAAAAAGCAGGAGTCAAACTGCTGATCTGCGATCTCCAGTACCAGCCGCTCAAGACTCTGGTGCACGCCAAATTCCAGCCTGTGCCGGGAGTATGCGAAATATGCCCTACACTGGAGGAAGGTCTGAAGCGTTCAGAAAACATGGAAAACAGCTCATCAGACACTTCAGAAGAAGCAGACAGCATCTGACAGGAGCAGAAAATCTGACAAAGTCAGCGACCTGGAGACACTGCTGAAAACATTTCTGTTCCAAAACAGAGAAATCCCCGCAGCCGGATGTAAAAATTCCTGCGGGGATTTTTCGTTTGGCAACCGTCTCAAAATAAAATGAATTATTTTGGAACAGTTTCTTAGAGCAACACTTTTGCTGAACAGAGCCGTTTTAATATCTTCTTGAAAGCAAGGTCAATACATCAATTTTCTTTGGTTCGTATTGCTCTTTTAGAATCCTTATGGATTCTCTTATTGAATTTCCCTGACTTATAACATCATCAACAAGTAAAACATTCTTATTATTTATCGAATTTCCATAAGATGCGCCATTCAGCATCATAGTTCTATCAATAACGTTTCTCATTATTTGATCTTCTACCCAGTGACGCTTGAATGGTACTGTATCAGAATACAATTTGTTGACTCGAATATTTGTCTCTATGTATTTTTCAAGCTGCCTGTACATGATTTCAAAATCATCGGCATAATATTTTCTGAATTCTGAATCAGGTTCATACACATAATCAAGAAGTCTTTCAACGGATATTTTCATTAAAACATCGCAAATCAATTCTGATTACGGAGAATTTTTAACAATCATTTCAGCAAACTTCATGATCAAAGGATTTGTACCTGGAAGAGCAATAATTGTATTCGGTTTATGCATACTTAAGAATTTTTTAATGATAAGTTCAACCTGTTCAAAGAATTTTTCTTTGTTCTCCTGGTTTGGAAACGTCCAGTTATTTTCCTCTTTTAATGCATAGATCAAAGGGTTTCCTTTGCATGTTGTTCTGTTGCCAAATCTTTTGAATACATACCAAACGGTGATATTGTTGAATTTACCTTTTGTGAATGCAACCTTATCCGGTGATGCCAGATTGTTTTTTAAGATGTTCTTATTAATACTCGGATTTAAATTTAACGATGTATCAGCAAAACTATTATGTGATGGATTATAAGTCACGATATGCTGAAAAGTATCTATGTCGATACGCTCATTCAAAGCATTTTTGTATAACGTGATTTTCATATTCCTCCTCCCTTTTAATATGGCTATGTTCAGGAAAAGTGTTGATCTGAGAAACCGTCCTAAAAGGATTACATTTTATTTTGAGACGGTTCCTTATTCTGCATGTCTCACCTTTTATGTTTTCAGTCTGAGAGTCATAACCTGCCGAAAAAACAGCTTCACCAGCATGCCGAAGGCACAGTTTCCACGACCTGACGAAGCAACAGATTAGCAGCCGGCCAAAACTGCTGACCTACTGTCACCGAAGTGCAACAGGAATGAAAAAAAATCACGAAGAAGACATGAAGACTATAAGATCTGTCTGTCAGGAAAAATGTTCCTGTGCTCTGCGACAAAACGTTCCTGTACATGACGACTGCCAAATTCGAGCAGTTCGCAGATGTTTTTTCCCAGGATTGTGATCAAAGCTCTTTCAAGAAACTCATCATCATCCGAAAGCAGCCGTTTTTTTATGTCTTTAAGTTCTGAAATACGTTCTGATTCTTCCTTCTGCGTGACAGTTCCTTCTCTGAAGTCCCTTCTGACTCTCCTTATTCCATCACTTATCTCCTTCAGATCATTCTGCTTTCTGGTCCGGCTCTCACGGTAATCCTCAAATATCCTCAAAATTCTGCCGGCATTCACCTCAGTAACAAGCTTCAAATATTCCGATGTGAAATATAAAAGAGAATCTTCAGCTTCCGCAGCTTCAGAATTTGTCAGACCGTGAACACCCGGATCCTTTTCCGCGTCTATCCTGGCAGTAAGTCTGCAGCATTCCTCAGAGTTCCGCAGATGATCCGGCGCGACCTTCAGCAGATTAAGTATCTCATCCTTAACTGTACGCAGCATATCAGGATCCGCAGAATCATCATTTTTTTTGCGGAAATAACTGCAGCAGGTCAGCCACCTGCGGGTGTCGGCAAAGACTTCATCAATAATCCGGCGCAAATTCTCCTCCGCCTCCTCTTCGTTACGGTACTGTTCACTGTCCTCCTTTTTGAGCAGATCAATCACCTGATGCAGCGAAAATATATCAGTTACAGGTTCCTGCACCTGCCTGCGAATTTTTCTGAGAGAATGCTCCAGGGAGAAATAGATGTCAGAGAAGGAACTGAGAGAACAGAAAATGTATGTTCCATCATCCCTTACAGCACGACAGAAGTTCCGGCCTGAAACAACATCGCCGTGTACTCCGTAAACAAGTGTCTTCAGCATGGATCTGTTTTTGCCTGTACTGTATCCCACGGTATCCTTTTTCAATGCTGCAGAATAGAGTCTGGCGAGAGAGCAGTTAATCCACCAGTCCAGACAGCCTCCAAGTGTAACTCTGTCAATCGTTCCGAAAAATCTCAAACCGGATCTGAACGGCAGACAGCACATGGACATTCTGGCGTCTGAGAGGATCCGTCTGTGATGAGCCAGAAGATAAAAAGCGTTGTCAGTTAATGTCTTGAGATTATCATCTGATCCCGCCATATATTTCTCCTTTTTCAGTTCCTCGGAAAATATCGCACTTCTTTGCTGAAGAAATAACCTGTCAGGGAAACATTACAGGAAAGGAAATCTTCACTCTATTCAGGGT
>CADBNP010000335.1 GCA_902796095.1 uncultured Aeromonadales bacterium
CTTATGATGCAGAAAAACTGCCGATAGCGTATAATAAACTACTGATTTTGGGCATGGAGAATACTCATGTCTTTGTAATAATAAGGAATAATTCACGGGTAATGACTGATATATATTTTGTTACTGGTACCGATACCGACGCCGGTAAGACTGTAACGACAGCAGCATTGCTGGAGGCAGCCAAGAAGCGCAACAAGGTGGCTTTAGGCTATAAGCTGGTGGCATCAGGTGTAGAGTTCATGATGGAAGGAGTTTTCAATCGTGATGTTCTATCTATCAAAAAACACTCTTCCTATCCTCTCAAGTATGGAGAGTGCGTCTGCTATCAGTTTGATGAAGCTATTGCACCTCATATTGCCGCTTCTGAACTCGGGGTAACAATTGATACATCAGAGTTTGATGCCGGAATAGATCATTTGCTTGAAATGTCTCCTGATTATATTTTCATCGAAGGAGCCGGGGGATGGATGCTCCCTCTTTCCGAAAGAAATTTCCTGAGTGAATGGGTATGCAGTCATGGATACCCTGTGATAATGACTGTAGGCGCAAGGCTTGGAGCCCTCAATCATGCGGTTATGACCAGAAAATGTGTCGAGCATATGGGGAACAGACTTGCCGGTTATGTGATTAATCACGTCATTCCGGGGTTCAATCATCAGAAGGAAAATACCGACTGGCTGATCAATTATTTTAATGATGTGCCGCTGCTTGGAGAAATTCCGTTCCTTGAATCCATATACACCTGTGATTTGTCAAGTTATCTGAATACGGACCTGCTATCATCAAAAAGTTAATTTTTACAGCCCTTAATCTTCTGCTTGCTGCTCCTTTTGTTTCGTATGCGGATACCCCAGGGCAGTTGTCCGATATAAGAAAGGTTCATCAGCGAGGAGATCTGGTAACTGAGCCGCGGCATGCCAGCAGTGTGGTTCGTGGCATCTGGTATGAGGCCAGCTCTTCAGAAGATCGTGATGCCTTCCGCAAGAAATTTGCGGATCGTCTCAGTTCGCCTGTTTTTCTCTCTTACGATGTGACTTCAGATGACGAAGACATCGTGGATAATATCGAAGCTCATCTGAACGGTCTTGTTGAAATCAAGCGTTACGCTTTTTACCGATCTGTCAAGAAGATAGAGCAGGCTGTTGTCAATGCTGTTCAGGTGTACGGTTATTATCATCCTGAAATAAAAATAACCCTGGATGATCCGGAGGATCTTCAGAATCCGCTTGTTCATGTAGCAATAAAATGCGGTGATCCTGTCCTTATTGAAAATCTCGAAGTTGACTATGGCATTGAGGGCGAAGTCCTTGATGAAGTCAAAAAGAATGAGAAAAAGGACAAGGTGCTGCCGGGAAAGGTTTTCAATCATGTAAATTACGAGAACTTCAAGTCCGATGTTCTGTCCACTCTTCTTTCCCGCGGATATATAAAAGCAAAAATAGCAGTCAACGAGGTTTACGTTTACAAAGAGGAGAACCGTGCCGATATAAAAATTGTCATGTCTCCCGGCAAGCGTCACCGTATTTCCTCCATTACCTATTCAGGTTTTGAAGAATCTCACAACGAGGCTAAAAAGCTTAATCATATCAAGGTGGGAGACTATTATGACACCCAGCGTATAGCTGAACTCTCCCAGGATCTGTACCAGTCCGGTTATTTCCAGATGGCTGATGTGAATATCGATGATAAAACAGATTCTGATGATTCCGTGCCGATGACAATAAATCTGTCCCGCCGTCCGAGTACTATTGTTGATGTGGGTATCGGTTTTTCCACGGATGAAGGTCCGAGACTTCAGCTGACGGAGAAGAACCCATGGATTAATCAGTACGGACATAATTTTCATTCCACCAGCAAGGTATCTGCCAAGAATTCATTTTTCAGAGGCAATTACGTAATTCCAAGAGAGAATCCGATTAAGGATTTCTACCAGATAAGTCCTAGCTACGAGCATAAGGACAACAATGATACCCTGTATGACTCCTTTGTAATTTCAGGTCACTACATCACCAGAATCCACGGTACATGGGACAAGGATATATTCCTGGAATACGGGTATGACGATTTCGTGCAGGGTGACAACAAGGGCTGGTCCAGTCTGCTGATGCCGGGCATTACTCTTTCCCGCACCAATATTCAGAAGAGCGCGGATCCTGCCTGGGGTTATCGTGTAAGTGCCACAGTAAAGGCGTCGCTCGAGGAGATTGTTTCCAGAGAACGCATTATCTATACGGATGTTGTTCTCAAGGCACTTATGTCGCCTACGATTGATTCAAGACTTCTTCTTCGCTTTGAGCAGGGTGCAATATTCTGGGGCTCCATGGATATAATTCCTCCGCGTCTCAGATTTTTCTCAGGCGGCGACAATACAATCCGCGGCTACGGTTTTGAGCAGATCGCACCAAAGGACAGCACCGGCAGACTTCAGGGCGGCAGATACATGACTGTGGGATCTGTGGAACTTCAGATTCCTGTAATGGAATCCCTGCGTCTTGCAACCTTCTGTGACATGGGTCTTGTAACAAACAACTACGCCACTGATCGTGACATCAAGGTTGGTACAGGCTTCGGCATCAGATATATATCTCCTGTCGGACCGATAAGACTTGATCTTGGTCTCGGTATTAAGGAAAAACACATTCCTATGCGTATTCACTTCGGTATAGGTCCGGGATTATGAGTACAATATTCCGCTATCTTTTAATCGGTATTCTGTGTACGGTTTTTTTTGTCATTTCACTGATCTGCGGTGTCCTTTATACTGAAACCGGCACCAAAATGGTATGGGAACTGGCGTACCGCAATCTTGACATTATTTCCGGCGAACTTGAATCCGGTACCCTGAGCAGCGGTATCACTCTCAGAAACTTCAGTCTTGATCTTGATTTCATGGTTCTTAAGGCTGATCGCATTGCTCTCAGCTGGTCTCTTAAGGACATTCTTTCGTCCCGTCTTACTGTAAGCAGTCTTGATGCCGGAAGGATAGACATGCGTCTTAATTTCGACGAGAACTACCATAACGCCGCTTTTGACGGATATATGCTTGCTCTGGCCGAGGCTGTGTGGAGGGGCGGTGCCGACGGTGATTTTGATAAAACAAGAGAGCAGTATGTTCTCGACATGATCCGCAAACACAATGCGAAGAATTACGCAGACAAGAATGTTCCGTCCTATGTGGATCTGCCGCTTGAGATAATAGTTGATTCTGTAAAAATCGATTCATATACCCTGGACAGTGACATATTTCTTCTGCAGATTGCCGATCTGGGAGTTTCAGCCCGCCTCAGCCAGCACCTGATAGGTGACGCCAGACTGTCAGCCTCCATGCTGGACTTCTTTCTTAAGGATTCAGAGGACGTTCCTGCAGGGA
>CADBNP010000336.1 GCA_902796095.1 uncultured Aeromonadales bacterium
GGTTTTGTTAAAACGGGAAAATGAGTCTGACAGGTGGGAACTTCAGTCTGACAGTCAGGAAGTAGCTGTAACAGGCAGGAAAGAGATTAGAAGTAAAAAAGCCACCGTTTCTCGCGACGCGGCAGCTTGATAATTTGAAGCAGTGTTTGATCAGACTTTCTGTTCCTGTTGCTCAGAGCAGACTTTCCAGCCTGTCAGTTTGTCATAGTTTTGCTGAACAGTTTCCAGTTTAGCCTTTAATGAAGTCACTTCGGTTTCAAGATTTCTGATTTTTGACTGGTTTTGCAGTTCTTTCCGTTTGCCTTCTTCTTCGTTTTTCCTCATAACTGAGATGATTTCGTCCCTTTTTTCAAGAGTTGCTTTAAGCTCTTCATTCTCATCCACGACGCTGTCACGGGCTTTTCTGGCATCAAAGAGTGCAGATTCATGTTCATTCTTAATTTTTTTGATTCTGGCTTCATAAGTGTTAACAAGGTTCGTCCACATACTTTTGATTGTCATGTCAAAATACTCTCTGCTGTCTTCAGGAAGGGGAACAGAACACTCCGTCAACATTCTGAGTTCATCATTGAAAAGATCCAAAGCCGCCGTGTAGTCACGATTAGAGTGATTAGGTTTGTGTATTTTCAGCAGTGAACCGTTAACATCGATGCCCTGGGCATGGAGCCTGCGGCAGGTGTTGACGAGCAAACTGACAACTTTGGAAGGTTTGACTTGCTTATTATTTTCATTCATAATGGAATCCTCTTATTGTTATCCCTGGTGCATATGGTACTTGTACCATTTGTACCATTCTGTACCGTTTGTACCATTCTGTACCGTTTGTACCGTTTGTACCATTTGTACCATTTGTACCATTTGTACCGTTTGTACCATTCTGTACCGTTTGTACCATTTTTAACGGTTCAGTCATTTTCAACATATCATTTCCCCTTCAGAAGATTGTAAATTTCTTTTGCGTCAGACATTTCGCTGCATTGTTTTCTTAGAGCTGAAAATTTCAGCAGTAAATCTCTGTACTGGCTGTCCCTGCTGGACAGTTCATTCTGACTCTTTAGATGCTCATGGTAGAGACTGCTGTAATCCTGGCGGCATTTATCAATCTCTGACTGAAGTTCTCTGATTTTTTCCGTATGCCTTACCAGAGTCTGAAAATCAGATTCACGCTCCACCTGCTTGGTTATATTGATATAGTCACACATAATTTTCAGAATGCTGTAGCCGTCCAAATCTGACACTCTGCCGATTTTGACGATGACTTCCGGTTCCAGAGTTCCGTGATTCTCGTAGATAGTGCTGAAAACAGCGTTCATATCCAGGTTGTCGTTCATACTCATTCTTTGCCTTCTCCTCTTGCTTCACCGGCCTTGCCGCGTTTGGATTCTCCGCTGATTTGAATATAGACGCCGCTGTCATTGAAAAGCTTGTCGAACAGAGAGTCGTAAACAAAGGCTTTGTCCTTAACTGCCGTAAGTCCCTTGCGGTTCAGCTGCGTTGTAAAAATCGTGGAGCCTACGTTATATCGTGCATCGGCAATCTCATTCAGACCGTAGACAACCTGATCATTAAGTTCATCAAGTCCGTAGTCATCAATCACAAGCAGATGAATGTTTTTCAGTTTCATTTTCAGCTTGCCGATTGCTTCTCTGTCCCTGCCGTCAATCTGTGCCACCAGCTCGTTCATTCTGTAAAACACGGCGGAATAACCTTTTTCCATGGCTGCAACTGCTGTTGCTATTGCCAGCGAAGTCTTCCCGACACCGGTTTTGCCCATAAGAACTACATTGCGTTTGTTAACCAGAAATTTCAGTTCGCTAAGTTTGAGCAAATCATTTGGATGTATGACCGTCTCCGGCAGATTCAGACTGCTAAACCACACCTTTCTCGGCAGATATGATTTCTGGCAGAGTCTCTTAAAGCGCTTTGATATCTGCACTTCACTCTCGCTGGCAAAGCAGTTCTTGAGTCGTTCCTCAAAACTCATGTTTCTGAAGTTATCGGGGTGTCCGAACTGCTCGTTCAGAGCTGCCGCAAAACCTTCAAGTTTGAACTTCTCTGCCGCACTGACCAGGGATGTCTGGACATCTGTAAAAGTAAAGATTGGTGTATTGCTCAATATTCCCATACAAAAACTCCTTGAAAAATATCATTAGGTAAAAAGTAAAACTGAAGCTGAAATCAGAACTGAAGTCTCAGTCCCGGTATGAGTTCATCAGTTCTTTCCGTTGAAGATGTCGTACATGCCGGAGTCTGAAGTACTGCCGAAGTCGATAAATCCGTCTATATCGGGAGCACTGTCCAGCGGAGCCTGTCCAAAGCTGTCATCCATGCCGGAACCAGGAAAAGGTTCTTCACAGTAATCCGGGCGGAAATAAGACTCTGAAGACTGAGACGATGCTGAGGCAAAACCGGAAGACAGATGCAAATGCGAAGCTGAGTCATTGGACAGATTCGAAGCGGATGCCGGGGATAAAGGCACTGCAGAACTGTCGCAAGGAGCACAGCGGCTGACAGATGCGCCGCTGCTGAAAAAGTTGTCGCTGCCGTCAGATACGCCACTGCTGTCAGAAGATTCTGATACAAAATAGCCCTGCTCATCAGAAACCCGGTTCACTTTGATGGAACCACTTTTGCTGCTGTCAGCTTTTTCCTTTTCATGCATTTTTGACAGCAGATCTCTGTACTCAAAACAGACCATGTTTTTCACCCAGCGCCGCGGATCAAATCTGTTCAGAATATTTTCACAGGCCTGGGCAAACAGTGGTTTGAAGGCCACCTTGCCATACTCATTGATAATGGCGTTGCAGGTTGATATGGCGTTTATCAGATAAGGGGTATACGATTTTTCTCTGTCTTTGCCTCTCGTTTCAGCGTTAATACGTCTCCTGCAAAATTCGTAAATTTTCGGATCTAACTTGCGGGATTCAACAAATATTTCGTGAATGCTCCTCAGTTTCCTTTTGCCGGCGGCTTTTATCTCCTGATGCTCCCGCGGCATATGATCAACTTCAGTAGTAACACATGATTGTGTAAGTACGTTGTATCCGTCAGTCCGCTGATGCCGGGCTATCTCTTTTCCTTTGTACTTAATGGTGATGTAATCATTTGAAACATACAAATCTACCATTTTTCCTATGTACATATACGGAACCGAGTACTGATGCTCGTTGACCTGAATGTGATAGCTTTCAGGGACCATTCTGGACATGATTTCCCGGGTGTACTCCGGAATGAAGGTAACCGTGTGCAGTTTATTCAGCTCATAGGTTTTGAACAGATAATCTCTGGTTTTCTCGGCATTTTTTCTGAACGGAGCTTCATTAATCTGTTTCTGAACAAACTCCTGCAGATGTGCGCTGTGCTCCTGCAGCGTTTTCATTTCTGTCAGAGATGCCAGAAAAGCATTGTCCGCCTTTATCCTGGACTGTATCAGTCCGACTGAGCGTTCAACGGCACTTTTGCATTGCGGAGAGTATGGCGTAGCTGCCGTCAGGATCAGATTCATCTTTGCTGTAAAGCTTAAAAAATTACGGTTGTATATGACATCGGAGGTAGAATGATCGGTAACCCAGCACTTTGCATTGTCACAAATCAGAAAATCAGGAAGTCTGTATTCAAAGTATTTGACTGCATCAGCAAGTACGCGACAGCTTTCTTCGGTGCTCTGTGCACTTACAAAACCTGCAAAAGTATAATAGCTGGCAGGAAAGGTAAGCACCATAATCCAGAAGTCTCTTTTACCGGCATATGTGCTCAGCGTGTATTTATCTCCGGTATAATCCACCTCAAGAAATTCGCCGTATTTGAACTCCTGGATAAAGTAGTAATCCGGATCTTTTGCCTTAATCAGCTCCGTTTGCTCCTTCAGCAGTTTGTAAAAGTACTGCACTGACAGAGGATCGGCATTTTTTTCCTGGCACAGACCTACGTAATTCAGGTAAATTTCTTTAACCGTCTGTCTCTGCTCAAATACCTTCACTGCAGCCAGCTCAGCAAAATTCGGATAGTACTTTCCGTCTTTTACGGAATCGGCATGGACTTCTGGTATTGACGCAGGCTTTTGAAAATAAAGTTCTTCAAGCTGTTCTGGGTTAAGAGCATCCAGGTTGCTGATATTGCCATTGCTCAGGTAATTCAGCTTTTCACAGGCACGACTGGTCATACCCATGGAAATTCCGATAAATGCGGATATATTCCTTCTTGAGCGACCGGACTTTATCATGGTGCAGATTTGCTTAAGTTTGCTGCCGTCAAGCGGTTTTGACTGGTTCATCTGTTTCTGTTTTCTTTTTTTAGTCATTTTGACCGTCCTTTTATGATTAGAATTTCATCAGAAGAATGTTTTCAGAGCAGGTATTACTGGTTGCAAACCAGTCAATTAACCTGCAGGCTCTATTTTCGCCTTCCGTTCTATCCCAATATTTAAAAGTGTGTTGATCTAAAAAATGCCTAAAAACAGTTTATATATCAAAATGTTACAACACGGTTTATGTGTATTTTTTCAAGTTTTTTTAAATTTTAAATTTTTAAAAATGTGACAAGATTCAAAAACAACAACAACTCAAACAGAAACTTTGCTCAAACAGAAAACAGTCAGTTCTGTCGACTCATGAACCCCTGCTGCAGAGAAGGTTGATATAGTGAAGCGGATTGAAAAAAGTGGTGCTGTTCCGGATAAAGGTTACAAATTTCGCCAGAAAGTTAAGCTTACGAGACGAAGTAAAGAGCATATCAGAAGGATATTCCCTGCTTCTGTTTTTTGATTCTGATTTGTTTTCCGGCCTGTCGGGGGTCGTATTCACAGAAAGTGTGCAGGTCTGGTTCAGGTCTTTCTCTATCTGCCCGGCTGCCAGCTGTTTCCCGAGTTCTGTTTGCTTTTCCCTGTCAATTTGATACAGTGTTGTTCTGTCAACGCAGTCAGGAGTGACTTTCAAATTTCTTTTCTTTGCAAGTTTCTCCCTTTTCTCAACTCTTTCATGTGAAGCTGCACAGTTCAGATAAATAACCTTTTTCCTGTTTGCTTCGGAAACCACCGTACCGCGGCAGTCATCCCAGTAGTTTTCTTCAATAAAACCAAGCCAGCAGGGAATCAGTTCCCTTATACTGCATTCATTATCAGATACCAGATTTCCATCTGTATCTCCATAGAAGTCATGATAGAACACCATGGCAAAAGATTTACGGGTGTACTGAATAAAAGGATAGAGAAAAGAAGGAATGAGTTCATGGGTGATTTGTTTCTTCTTCTTTGTTTTAGCGTTAACTTTGTAAACGGCGATACGCGGCAGCAGGATTCGACAGGTACCTTTTTCATTGATTTCTAAAAGATATTCTTCAAAATCTGCTTTTTCTTTCGCACTTGAAAACTCCAGGGAATCAAGCATTTTTTTGATTGATTCTTCCTCAAAAAGGCGGTGAAGAAATCTAATCTTCCGATTCTTGTAGCCCCATCTCTGGACTTTTGTTGCAC
>CADBNP010000337.1 GCA_902796095.1 uncultured Aeromonadales bacterium
CTGGATATGCTCTACGAGCTTCAGCGTCTTGAGTACCAGAAGAATGGCGAAATATGTGAGTATTACCATAACATTCGGGATGAACTTCATTCGTATATCGTTACAATAAAGAGTCACGCCAGCAGAATTCAAGTCAGGGAAAAAATGCAGTATGTCGATAAGTATTATGATAAAAATAACTGGATTACCCTGTCCCCGGTTATGGTTAAAGAGATAAAAAATCATTTAACAGGTTTGATAGACAGCGGTCTTGGCGGTGACTTTTTATCTGTAGCCTTTGATATCAGGATCTACTTTATCGAACTTGATTTGTTTAAAACATATTCGGTTGAGAATTCTGCATACCATATTAAAGAACTTAGGAAATGTGCTAATTTTCTGTTAAAAGAAAAGGCTTCAGTGCCGCAGGTCAAAAATAAGTCAGAGGATTTGAAACGGCTTCTGAGTGAAAGCCTGTGGGAAAAACCGACGATTGCTGAGTTGGAAAAACTTCGTTTATCGCTGCGGGATTTGATGCAGTTTCTGAAAGGTGCTGAGCGGAAGAAATATGACATCGATATTGAAGATGTTATTTATGATTCTGATTATCAGCCGGAAAGTACATCCATAGACATCAGAACATATCGTGAAAAGGTAATGGATTATCTGAAGTCCCACAGTGACAATCCGGTAATTAAAAAGATACATAATCTCGAACCAATTACCAATGAGGATCTTAAACTGCTGGAGAATGTTTTGTGGCATGAATTGGGTTCTCAGGATGATTATGTCCAGGTAACAAATATTCAGAATCTAGCTGCATTTGTTCGCAGTCTGATTGGTTTAAGTCAGGAGGCTGTTAATGAGAAGTTTGGAAAGTATCTGAACGGCAGTACTTTCAATTCTCAGCAGCAGGAGTTTATTTTGACCATAATAAACTATGTCCGTGAAAATGGTGATATTGAACTTGAAAATATAGTGAACAATGAACCGTTTAATAATTACGATATAGGAGAAATGTTTGGTACGAGTCTGAATGACCTGATTGAGATTGTCACAAAACTTCATTCAACCGTAATACCTGAAGTCGCCTGAAATTCTTCATGATCTGGTTTTAGCCGGGCGGTTGTATCTGTATCGAGAATTTACTGAAAAAATAAAAGGGGTGGACCAAAATCCACCCCTTAAATTTTCGGAGTAAAAACGCTTAATTAAATTGTAAACTTGGCAGCCGAATCAGCCATTTCATTGGAAAGTTTGGCCATTGAAGAAGCCGACTCAACTGTATCGGATGCGTTGGTTGAAACCTCCTTGGTAAGATCCGCCATCTTCTGAAGATTCTGGTACATATCGTTGGAGGTAGCTGTCTGCTGCTCGGTGGCTACGGCAATCTGGTTAATCTGATTGTTGACATCGTTAACCTGATTGATGATGGTGTCAAGCCAGTGTTCAAGCTGCTCTGTTTCGCTGGCAATTTCCTCCATCTGGCTTACAGTCTCACCGATGGACGTGCTGGCGAAGGATACCTCATCCTGGACAGCCTTGATCATCTTGTTGATTTCCTGTGTTGACTGGGCGGTACGGTTTGCCAGTGCTCTTACTTCGTCAGATACAACGGCGAATCCGCGTCCGTGCTCACCGGCTCGGGCTGCTTCAATTGCGGCATTCAGAGCAAGCAGGTTGGTCTGGTTTGCTATATCCTGAATTGTTGCGATGATTGCATCAATCTGTTTGGTTTCATCACCAAGCTTGGCAATAATGCTGGCATCCTCTTCAGTCTTCTTGGAATGCTCTCTGATCTTGGATACCGTGGAGCGTACTGTTTCGATACTGTTGAGGGTTGTTTCCTTGGTCTGTTCCGAGGCCATGGCTGCGGAGTTGCAGTTGTTGGCAATTTCCTTTGATGTTGCCGCCATTTCCTCACTGGCTGCACTTACAGTGAGAGTCTGGTTGAGGATCTGGGCGGTTGAATCAGAAATGGACTTGTTTGCATACTGCAGTTCCTCTGCAGAGGAGGATATTGTTTCGGAGTGGGAGGACATATCGGAAATAATGCCTCTCAGGTGTTCAACCATTGTGGAGATGGATGATGCCAGAACACCGATTTCATCAGTGCTGTCAGCTTTTACCACGACTGACAGATCACCATCTGCAACCTTATTGGCAGCTTCTGCGAGTTTTGTTGTTCTTGCGCTGATGGACTTTGACAGAATGGTGGTAAAGATAATTGCAAGAGTAATGTTCAGAATGGTGAAGAAAATGATAGGACCGCTCCCTGCCTTGTCTTCAACCGTCTTTCTTATATTCTGGGATATCTTGTCCTCATTTTTGATCATCTGCTCAACGGCACTGTCTACATCGTTGCCGATTTTGAGCATGTCATCCTTTGTGTAGCGAAGAATTTCGGTCTGCTTTGCCTCTTTGGCTTTTGCTGTGTCAGCGCATATGTTGCGGATGTGATCATATGAACTCAGGTAGTGACCGAGATTTGTCTCAACCTTGTTAAGAAGATCGTCGCTGGCATTACCTCTTAAATTCTTTACATGCTCTTTGACATTCTTGGCGACATTGTCGATTTTTCCGTTGTATTCCTGCAGATCTGCCTGCTCGCATGATGAGAGACGCATACCGTAGATACGCATGGAACGGAACTCTGCCTTAAGATCGTTGATTGGAATAATCACATTGTCAGCATGGTCTGTAAGAGTGTCGACCTGCACAGCAGTATCCTTGAGCGTACTGACGCACATGACACCCTGAATTATTCCCAGAATAATCACAACAGCAAAGCAGATAAGGATCTTTGTCCTTATCTTAAGATTTGAAAAAAAAGACATAGCTACCGCCTAATTTCTATTACTCTTAGTTCAAAAAATATAGTCATCATTAATCAACAGCTCTTAACTGTCCTGTTGGAAAACTCATTTGATTGCACAACATTGTCTCAGAGCAGAGAATCCGGAAACAGGAAGCGTATGAACCTGTATTTTCAGAGTATTTTACTAACATGATCTTATGTCAAATAAGATTTATCTGTTTGTAAAAACTTTGTGACATCCTTTTGATTATTAGGAGTTTCCCAGAAACTACGGGTGCTCTTATAGAGTTATGTTTATCAGCAGGACAATCAGAATCTTCAGAGTTGCTTAAAACAAATGAAAATAAAAAACGAGACAGATCAAAAGGTGCCAAAAACAAAAAGACTCTCGAGCGTGAAGCAAAACCCACTGCCGAAGGTGTAATATCTACTCCTAATAAACAAAAGTCCGGCAGACCTAAAGGCTCACAGAACAAAATAAAATGGCGGATGTTCAAACTGACCAGCATTTCGAGGACTCGCAAAAGGCTGAAATGACTTGATTATGAATAGTGATATGCGTTGGCATTCAAAATCGCTGTCACTATTTCCAAACAGATTCACCGCAGTGGTCAACGTCGTACTATTCATTGAAGCGAGCGGGGGCATGAATTAAAATTTGTGCTTAGAAAATATATCTAGGAAGTTAAGGTTAGGAATCAATCCTGATAAAAACGAACCGAAAGTATGCCCGCTTTGTGGCAGAACCTACACCGGCCATCCGGATCTTTCACGAAAAGACAACTCCACGCCAATCTGCCCCGAATGCGGTACCAGAGGGCGCTTGATGCTGTCGGGATTAGCAAAGAAAATCAGGACGAAATCCTCGAAATCATCCATGAAAAACTCGGTGAAAACCAATTCTGATAAAGGGGTAAACCGAACAGTTGGAGGTCGAAACAGACCTACTTTTCTCATCTAATTATTTGATTTTTCTTCTAAAAGAAAGCAAAATTAGAAGAAAAACAATTAAATAAGAAGAAAGGATGAACGATGAGAACGTTTGATTACAGCCCACTGGAACAAAAACAATGGGGAACGGATATCCTTAATCTGGTGGCCAGAATTCATGAATGTAAGGGCCGACAGGACTTATTTGTCAGTCAGAAACGCGTAGAGCTTGATCGACTGGTGGAAATTGCCAAAATTCAAAGTACAGAGGCGTCAAACAAGATTGAAGGAATTGTCACTACCGGTACCAGAATGAAGCAGCTTTTCGAGGAGAAAACCACCCCGCGCAACCGTGATGAAGACGAAATAATGGGCTATCGTGATGTGCTGAATACTATACATGAAAGCCATGATTACATCCCCATCCGTCCTTCATACATTCTGCAGCTTCATAAAGATCTTCTTGCTAAAGCCCAATTATCCTA
>CADBNP010000338.1 GCA_902796095.1 uncultured Aeromonadales bacterium
CCGGCTCCCGGAATTATACGGTGCAAAAATACCGCATCCGTTCCGCAGCAAACTGCTCTGATAACATCCTGAAAACCCAGACGCACCAACGGTTCAGAGTACTTCCGCTTCCCGGAATTATATGGTGCTACATGTCGAATCCGCCCCGCTGCAAGCAGCTCTGATAACACCTCGAAAACTCAGACGCACCAATTGTTCAGTGAATTTCCGGTTCCCGTAATTATATGGTGATCACATGCGGGAATCTTTTCTTTTGTGGATCCTCAAATATACTGTTTAATCAAGCTCAATAAAAGTCGCTGACAATTAGTGATTTATGTCTCTATATATAGATTAGTGGATAACATCCATAATTCACCATTTTCTCTTTTCAATGAGAATTAAATTCTTTTTCAAAATTTAGGGAACCGGATATTCAGAGTTCTGTAACCGAAGTATAATCAACTTTGCCTTTTTAAGTAGGTTAAATGAAAAGATTTAAAGGAAGCATTGTGATTGGTGATCCTTCCTACTTTATTAAAGGAGAGGATTAGTAACGCAGTGATTACGGCAGAAGCCTGGCTGCACTTGGTTTTACCGATATTTATATCTGGATTTTCCGGATGATCCCCAGATTGTAATCAACAGCGATACCGGCAAAGTTCTGGGAGGGTTCTGCCAGGATTCCTGTTCGGTGACTGTGGTATACAAATCCTAACTTGAAAAAAAACGATCCTGACTATGAAGAAGTTTACGGCTTTGCTTACGACCTGGTTAACAACCGCACTGTTATTGAGGACTTTGGTGGTGAAATTGACTGTAAAAGAATGCCGGTTGAAACCGACTACCACGATGATACAAAAACTGTGATTATCGGTACCGGCAATATCAATTTCAGATCATGCAATGATGAGGATCCTCTCAGATAAAACTACACCTGCTCCACCATCAGTTTTCTCAAGGTTTCAAGAGCCTGCTTCTCAAGCTGTCTGATCCTCTCAGCTGACACAGAAAAATGCTCAGCCAGTTCCTGAAGAGTGGCCTTGTTCTCATCAAGCCAGCGACGCTGAATAATAAATTTGGCACGATCATCAAGTTTTTCAAATGCTTCAGCCAGTGCCTCCTGTGCATTCTCCTGCCAGTTCGTATTCTCAAAACGGGCTGAAAAGTTGGAGGTTTTATCCTCAAGGAAGAAGCATGGTGAATTAGGTGCTCTGGTTTCAGTATCATCATCCTCTGAATAATCATAGGACACATCAGTGGAGGCCATACGGCTTTCCATTTCAGTAACCTCACCGGGCGTTACTCCGAGCTCCTTTGCAACCATGTGAACATCATTGTCAGAGAGCCAGGTTACATTTCTCTTGAACTTTCTCAGATTGAAAAACAACTTGCGCTGAGCCTTGGTTGTAGCAACCTTCACCATTTTCCAGTTGCGGATCACAAATTCATGAATTTCAGATTTGATCCAGTGTATCGCATAGGTGGCAAGTCTTACTCCCGCCTTCGGATCAAAGCGCTTTACAGCCTGCATCAGACCAACACTGCCTTCCTGGATCAAATCCTTAAGGGGAAGACCGTAACCGAGATATCCCTTTGCCACATGTACAACAAACCGCATATGAGACATCACCAGCTTATACGCAGCCTGCTTATCGCCGGTTTCCTTAAAGTTTTCTGCAAGCTCATACTCTTCATCCTTGGTCAGCATAGGATAGCTGTTTATTCTGCTGATATAAGCTTCAAGGCCGTCGTACTGGACAAGTTGTTTTCCTGTACTAACTAATTCCGTCATACTTATTTGCCTTCTTACAGTTACTTAAAAAATCTCAACAATAGAAACCCTCCGGATCGTCATAAACGCTCCGGAGACTCCTTATTCGTTTTTTCGCGTGTTAAGCATCAAACCTTTGCGAACTCTTTATTTAAATTTTCACAGAGATCAAGTATATGCCAAATTCTGAAAAATTCAATATCAGATCACAAGTTTCCTGCTCATCTATATAGACAAAAAATGACAAAAAAAGTTCAGACTAAAAATTGCTGAATTTTGAAAGGGATATCTTTGTCGCAATGACACTGAGAAGAATACTGATCAGAACAACAGCCGAAGTCTCTGTGAATGACAGCAGAGACATTTCATACTTTTCACCGTACAGTTCAGCCAGTTCATTGATAATATAAGATGCACACATGACAAAAAACTCATTTACCCACCAGGCGAGTAGACCGCCCAAAAAGCCCATAAGAATACCGGAATATATGTACGGCCTTGCAATAAAGCTGTCTGTGGCACCGAAAAACTTCATTATCTTGATTTCATCACGGTGATACATAACATTTATGCGTACCGTATTGGAAACTGTCAGGATAACTCCGGCAAGGAGCATAATTCCAAGGGATATGGCCAGATTCCGCATAAGATTGGCAATACCCTTAAGCCTTTTGATCCACATCAGATCAAATTTACCCTGTTCAACCTCGTCATGAGCAATAAACTTTTTGAGCATCTCTTCGGCTGCAGACTGATCGGCAACAATCTCTTCAGACGGTGTAACAACAAGAACATCAGGAAGAGGGTTATCCGCAAGATATTTTATCGGCTCGGCAAAACCGGAGAGTTTTGAAAATTCAATTAGGCCTTCTTCCTTGGAAATAAACCTTACACTTTTTACATCAGGTTCGGTTCTCACAGCTTCAACAAAGGCTGCCGTCTGCTCAGGTGTAAGTTCCCTGCTTAAATACAGAGAAATCTGACAGGAATCGTTAAGTTTTGACGTAACGGTCTGTGCATTAAGATAAAGCACATAGAATGTCATTGGGACAGCAAGACTGACAGCTATTACAGACAGAGTCAGACAGGTGCGGAACGGTGATGCCAGCAGAGCAAGAAGAGATCGTTTAAAAACATTCCAGTGATTAAGAATAAACTTTTCCCTGCCGACAGCTCTTCTGTTGCTTTCAGCCATTTTTTTCACCGCCTTTTTCAGGAGCCGGACAGTCGGCTATCATTCTTCCTCTTTTCAGAATAATTTGCCGGCACGGCTTGAGATTAAACAGATTTCCATCGTGAGTTGCAAGAAGAACAGTCGCTCCGCTTCGATTGAACACGGTAAAAAGCTTCAGAATTTCAGCCGACATTTCCGGATCAAGATTGCCTGTTGGCTCATCTGCCAGAAGAATTTTAGGCGAATGAACTATGGCTCTGGCAATGCCGACCCGCTGCTGTTCACCGCCGGACAGAGTAAGAGGATAATACCTGGCCTTATCAATCAGACCGACATAATCAAGAGCCGCATTGGTTCGCTTATTTATATCCGTGGAGCAGTAGCCTTCGATTTCAAGAGGAAGAGCCACATTATCAAATACCGTACGACTGTTTATAAGACGGTAATCCTGAAAAATCATGCCGATTTGCCGCCGTATATACGGTATCTCGTCCCAGCTCAGTCTCGTAATATCCTTTCCGTTAAAAAAAATCTTTCCAAGACTCGGCTGTTCTATTGAAGAAATGAGTTTCAAAAGGGTGCTTTTCCCGGCGCCCGAGTGACCTCTCAGGTATACCATCTCACCCCTGGCAATACTGAAGCTGACCTGCTGAATAGCCTGAAAGCCGCCAAGATAACTCTTTGAAACCTGCTCAAAACGAATCATACAGAATGTTCATCCTGTGTAAACAGTGCATCAATGAAATCACGGGCGTCAAATTCTCTGAGATCGTCTATTCCTTCACCAACACCGATAAATCTTACCGGGATCCTGAACTGATCAGCAATTGCGAAAATAATTCCGCCCTTGGCGGTTCCGTCAAGTTTTGTAAGACATATTCCGGTAACAGGCACTGTGCTGTTAAACAGCTTCGCCTGACTGATTGCATTCTGTCCGGTACCTGCATCCAAAGTAAGAAGAACTTCATGCGGTGCATCAGGATCTATCTTCTTCATGACTCTGACAATTTTGGAAAGCTCCTCCATGAGATTAGCCTTGTTCTGAAGACGACCGGCAGTGTCGGCAATCAGAACATCCACGTTTTTAGCCTTCGCTGAATTAAAGGCATCGTATATCACAGATGCAGAATCCGCTCCGGTATGCTGGGCAACAACCGTAATGTTGTTGCGGTTGCCCCATACCTGAAGCTGCTCCACTGCTGCGGCGCGGAATGTATCACCGGCTGCCAGCATCACCGATTTACCTTCATTCTGAAGACGTTTTGCCAGCTTGCCTATGGTAGTAGTCTTGCCTACACCGTTGACACCCACCATCAGGATCACATACGGCTTGTGACCACTGATCACCAGAGGCTGCTGCGAAGGCTTTAATATCTCATAAAGTTTTTCCTTCAGGATATCGTACAGCGCATCGGCGTCATCAAGCTGAGCCAGCTTTGCCTTCGAAGTGATGGCATCTATAACCGACTTCGTGGTATCCACACCCATATCAGCAGTCAGCAGGGATGTTTCCAGTTCCTCAAAAAGCTCATCGTCTATCTTCTTTCCATGAAAGAGAACTCTGAGTCCGTAGCCGATGTTGGCCTTTGTTTTTTTCAGTCCGTTCATAAGACGACTGAACAGACTCTTTTTCTCCTGCGGATGAAGCTGTGTCTCTTCTTTAAAAACTTCTACTGTTTCTGAACTGTCTGCCGCAGCGGCTTTTTTAACCTCTTCAGCCGCAGCTTTGGCAGGGACTTCCTGCTTTTCGCTTTTCCCCGCCCCAGGCTCCTTTTTACCCCAAGAAAATAATCCCATAACGGTTTTCCAATAACAGTTAAAACTGGTTTATATTACCACACGATCCTAAAGTTTTACATAAAGACTGTACACGCACTGACCGGCCTTGGCCGTTCTGGTCAACCGCCAGTCTTCCTGAAGTTCGGGAGTCTCGTCGGCTGCATGCTCAACATAAACAATACTTCCGCCATGAAGAAAACCGTTGCAGTTAAGCAGTGCAGAAACTTTTGGAAGGAGATTCTGATGATACGGCGGATCCAGAAAAATCACGTCAAACGGTGAATATGAATTCGGTTTTGAAACAAGCTGGAGAGCGTCCCCTGTAATAACAGAGATATTTCCGGCTCCAATTAAGGTTATGTTCTTTTTCAGTGCGTCAGCCACCGGTGCACTCTGCTCAACCATCAGAACACTGTCTGCATATCGGGATGCAGCCTCAAAGCCGAGAGCTCCGGTACCGGCGAATAAATCCAGGCAGGCTACGGAATCAAGCTTGAACTGAAGCCAGTTGAAAACTGTTTCTCTTACCCGATCAGTTGTAGGCCGCAGTCCGGGACCGTCCAGAACCTTTAGCCGTCTTCCCCTGTACCTTCCGCTTATTATTCTAATCGTTCCCATTTCAGCGACTTCTCAAATTTTCAAAATAAAGAGAAGCCTCGCACTGGGCCTCATTAAGCTGTGCAGTGGTCAGCTGCTTGGCAGCATCATCCCTGAGCTCTGCCGCGCCATGATCTTCACAGCCTCCGGCCACGGCCATGGAACTCCAGATATATGCAAGCTGCATATCCTTCTCTACGCCCTCTCCTCTGAAATACAGTTTGGCTAGTTCGTACTGGGCATTGGCACTGCCGGCCTCGGAAGCCAGATTGAACATCAGAACGCTGTGAGCAACATTTTTGGAACAGCCTGTGCCGTCAAGACACATTCTTCCAACCTTGACCATTGCCTTCACATGATTGTTCTTTGAAGCCCTGTCATAAAGTCTGAAGGCTTCCCTGGCATCAGCCTTTACACCCCGGCCCAGCTCAAACATTTTTGCATAGGCGTACATGGCCGGAGTGTAGTCCATTTCAACTGCCTGCCTGTAGAGTTCAACGGCCCGGTCGTAATTAAGTTCGCAGCCGAGACCGTGGCTGTACAGATATGCAAGCTCGGTGCATCCCTTCGGATTACAGAGTTCGGCAGACTTGCTGAACCATGAAAACGCCTGTTTCATGGCATTTGGTGAATTTGTCATATTAAGATAAAGATATCCGATACAGTTCTGAGCCTCGGCATTTCCTTCTGCAGCCACATGTCTGTAGCAGGCCAGCGCCTTGGAAAAATCCTTTTCAAGACCGATTCCCTGCTCGTACATGCCTCCAAGCTCAAGATATGCCTCCGAGCAGCCTCTTACGGAAGCTTTCTGTAAGAGATCAACAGCCTTGAACAGATCCTGTCCGACACCTCTGCCATACCTGTAAAAACAGCCAAGGTGATAGAGTGCATCCACATTACCCTTCTCAGCAGCCTTTTCGTACCACACAGCAGCTTCAGAAAAACTCTTTGCAACTCCAGTCCCCGTCTCATAGGCATGTCCGAGAGCATACTGAGCCCTTGGATCCTCTGCTTCAGAACCGTATCGGTACAGTTCAACAGCCTTGAAATGATCCTCCACACCGCTGAGACCGTTGTCGAATATCTTACCCAGCATATAATAAGAGGACGGTTCCCTGAGCTTTATCAGATCCTGAAGAATATTCATGGCTTTTTCGTAGTCAGGCGGAATCTCGTCACTCTCCATGTATATTTTTGCCAGGATCTTCTTCGCCTCGACATGCCCCTCATTTGCCGCACGTGTATAAAACTCCACGGCCTTCGCCATATTATGGGCAACAAGATAACTTGATGAATAGAGCTGACCCAGCTTAAAAACTGCATCCAGACTGCCCAGGTTGGCAGCCTTGGTATAGTATGTCATGGCTGTTTTGTAATTCTGCTTTACGCTCTTGCCCTGCTCATAAATGTTTCCAAGGGCAAACAGGGCAGTAGGCTCTGATTTCTCCGCCGCCTGGCTGTACCAGTATACGGATTTCTTTTCATCCATAATCACTCCGGCTCCTATTTCATAGCAGTGAGCCAGATTGACCTGGGCCAGAGTGTGACCGTGTTCTGCCGCCAGAATATACCACTTCAGAGAGTTTTCCTGACTCTGAGGCACGCCTATTCCGTCCTCATACATATGGGCTACCGCATACTCACAGTAAAGATTGCCCTGTTTTGCACCCTGCATATACCAGTAAAAAGCAAGCTGACTTCTCTGCTCTGAATTGATAGTGGCGGCTGTTCTTGAGCTTGTCCATACAACCTCCTTTCCACCATCCTCGAGTTTTTCATAATCGCTGAGATTTACCAGATTGTTCTCTATGTAGTAGGCAAGTTTGTACTGTGCCTCGTCGGAACCGTTTTCAGCCGCCTTGAGATACCATCTGTATGCCATATTCTTCGGATCAGTTGTCTGGATCTGTCCGTGCTCATACAGAGATGCCATTACTACCTGAGCCGGAACATAACCGTTTTCCGCCGCCTTCTGATAAAAATATCTCGCCTTGGCATTGTTCTGCACAACTCCCCGACCGTGCTCAAATATCTGTCCGAGAAGGAACATGGCAGAAGGAACATCCTTGTCAGCCGCACGCTGAAGATAGTTGATTCCGTTGGTATAGTCAGGAATTGACTGTCTGACAAGCAGTTTTCCAAGTTTATAGCATGCGTAACTGTCTCCAAGAGATGCCGCAGTGCTGTAATATGTTTTCGCCTTGTGAGGATCCTTGTCAACTCCGTGACGCCCGTCACGACTGATGTCTCCAAGCATGCACAGTGCCTCAGTACTGTTCCGCCCGGCTGCAAGCTGAAGCCATCTGATCCCCTCCTGCTCGTCATACTGAACAGATCCTTCGTCAAGAAGACGCTTTGCCAGCATCAGCTGTGCAAGACTGGATCCCTTCTGAGCTTCCGTCTGCAGATGCTTCATGCCGTTTGCTTCTGAAAGATTCACGCCGTTGCCGGTGAAATAGAGATTGGCCATATTTATGGCGGCCAGCTCCACTCCGGCCTTTGCCGCCTTGTTCAGCCAGAAGGCACCCTGTCTGACATCCGGCTCGATTTCGTCGGAATATATAAACATCATTCCCAGATGAAACTGTGCCAGCACATCGCCGGATTCAGCCCTGGTCTTCAGATAGGAAAATTCGGTATTAAGAGAATTACGGGAGGAAACCCAGACCACACGGCGTTCCGAAGCCGATTCCACCCTGTCGGTAAGATTCCTTTCCCTGGCATAGCGATATGCATCATCCTGAGTCCAGCTTACAGGAACTGATTTTGCATTTTTGGGGGTTTTAACCTGATGAACGGTCAGATGGGCGGAGACCTTCTGCCTGACAGTGTTTGCTCTTACTTCACTGGATGTGCGGTGAACTCCCTTGACTTTCCAGCTGACCTCGGCAAAGGCTTCTCTGATCTGATTGAGTTCTGCAACAGCCTGTCCGTATCCCTGAGCTGCGGACTTTGCAATCCACGACTCACCCTGCTTTGGACTCTTGATGACACCCCTGCCTCCCATGTACATCATACCGAGATAGTACTGAGCCTTGGCATTACCATTTAATGCCAGAGGACGAATGGCAGCCAGTGCCGTACGGTAGTCACCAATCTCGTAGGCTTTGACAGATGCATCTAAGTTCGTTACTTCAGTTACCTGAATTTCTTCCGCCATAACGAAAACCCCATTCAGACAAATCTCCATTAAATCTAACAAAAATCAGACCTTTAATCATTGTCTGCTATCATATTTAAAAAAACTGTTTCACGGATGATACAAATCAAAACGATGTGATTTCGTCTCCACACAGTTTGGCGTGCTGATCCCGCCAAGAAAGGGAGCCCCCTTCGGGCGCTTTACCGCAACTCTGCACTTTGCGAGACGAAGTGCCTGTTCAAGAAGCATGTTACTGTCTTCGTCAATACCAACTATCTGATGAAATATACGCATATCCTTTTTCACCAGTGCCGATGACTTACGTACAGGAAACATGGGATCAAGGTAAACCGTATCGCAGCATTTTTCCTCTGTTACTTCCATAATGGAACACAAAGGACTCAGAACAAGATTCTCTCTCAGCATACTGCCGATTTCAGGATCCCTGTAGGCACGTTCAAGCCCGTCGGCAAGAAGGATCCTGACAACAGGGTTGCGTTCGAACATGAGAACGTGACAGCCCTGGGTAGCCAGTACAAAGGCATCCCTTCCCATCCCGGCAGTGGCATCAATCACCTGCGGCGTACTGCGGGATCGTGAACAGACAGCCTTGACTACAGCCTGACCAGCTCCGCCCCCGTGAAGTCTTCTGTATCCGAGGGGTCCGCTGAGGAAGTCTACATAAAGACAAGCTCTGTCGCCGTCAAGCTGTCTCAGTTCAACTCTTGATTCTGTTCTTACCAGAGCAAACGGCTCCTGAGTACAGAAATCCTTCAAATCCGGATATTCTTCTGAAAGGGAGTTGCCGTTTTCCGAGAGGATCTGGAGATGATGGGCCATCTTCTACTTCTTCATGTCGCTGCGAAGCTTTCTGATAAGCTCTTCAGTTTCCGGTCTGACTCCTCGCCAGAGAAAAAAACTTTCCGCCGCCTGGCACACCAGCATTCCAAGTCCGTCCCATGCCTCAGCTCCCTTTGATTTTGCATAGGTAACAAAAACCGTATCAACAGGTGAATACATAAGATCATAGGCTCTGGTGGACGAATCTATCGTATCTGCAGGAAGAGGAGGAATATTGTTTGAAATGGAACTTGAAGTGGCATTGATTACCAGATCAAAATGTCCCTTCAGCTGATCATATCCCGTACCCCTTACACTGCATCCGGCAATACTCTTTACATGCTCCGCCAAAACCTCCGCCTTCTGTACTGTCCGGTTGGCGATAACAAGTTCCGACGGATTTCTTTCCAGCAGCGGAGCAAGTATTCCTCTGGCAGCGCCTCCGGCACCGAGAACAAGTATCCTGGCTCCGGCAAGAGCAACTCCGCACCGCATGAGATCCGTTACCAGACCTTCTCCATCCGTATTATCACCCAGCAGTCGTCCGTTCTCGTACTTCAGGGTGTTTACGGCACCTGCGAATTCCGCTCTGGCGGTCAGATCATCAGCAATGCGATAAGCCTGCTCTTTAAAGGGAACAGTGATATTGCAGCCGCTGAAATGCTCCTTCTTTAGTCCTTCAACAGTCTGTTCAAAGGCATCAAGAGGCACCAGTCTGGCTTCGTAGCTCAGTTTCTGATGAAGGGCATCGGCAAAAAAACGGTGAATATACGGCGATCTGCTGTGTTCCACCGGATTGCCCAGCACATAATATCGGTCCATTTTAATCCCTCAATATTTTTCGCGTCCTGAGATCAATAATCCTCGACGGCCGCTCATATCCGAGAGTCTGTCCGTCCAGAATAAAATCAGCAGTACGGCCGAAAACAGATTCCGTATCAGCATAGGTACGCAACGGCTCCCGACCGCTCAGATTGGCACTTGTAGAAACCACCGGTTTTTTGAATCGACCGCATATTTCGGCAACGGCGGGATGTCTGCTGATCCTTACAGCAACCGTCGGGAAGTCTCCTCTGAGCAGAGGATGAACTGCTTCAGATGCCGGCACGGCAAGAGTGCAGAATCCTTCCCAGCAACTGAAGGCAAACTTCAGCTCTTCTTCATCAACAAGATTCTGATTGATATACCGCTTTACAAGATCAAAATCATGGCAAACAATCAGCATACCTTTTTTTTCAGATCTTTTCTTGATGTCAATAAGTCTTCTGAGAGCAACCCCGTTGTCAGGATCACAACCCAGACCGAAAACTGACTCTGTAGGATAGGCTATGATTCCGCCCTGGAGAAGCACAGATACGGCACGATCGTAATCAGCCGCCCTAGTCAAACACCTTCTCCCCGTGGATCCTGGACTGGAGAGCCTCGTTTTTGCGGTTGACGGCATCGGCATTTCTGATGCGATCCATTCTGAACTTGTTCATAAGTTCCGGATCAGAAACCGCAAGGATCTGAACTGCAAAATAAGCGGCATTCTTTGCCCCGGCCTTGCCGATAGCCATGGTTGCCACAGGGATTCCACCCGGCATCTGAACCGTGGAAAGAAGAGCGTCAATTCCGTTAAGAGGACCGCAGTTGATAGGAACTCCGATTACAGGACATGTGGTATTGGCTGCCACGGCTCCCGCCAGGTGGGCAGCAAGACCGGCGGCACAGATAAATACGGCACATCCGCGCTCTTCAGCCTTCTTGACATAATTCATAGTTTCCATCGGGGTGCGATGAGCTGATGTAACCTTAACCTCAAATTTGATGTCAAATGATTTTAAAATTTCAACGGCAGGCTCCATTGTTCCGTAATCGGAATCAGAACCCATAAGAATAGCAACAAATTTTTCTGACATAAAAACCTCTTTTAAAACGGGGCTGATTTTAGCACTATCTGAATAATCAGTACACTGTCCGAAAATAATCTGTCATGACTGCCGGGATCTGAACCAGACTGCACTACATAACCTGATTCAGATCTGAATAATTCATATTCATTATTGTAGCTCTTACCTCATCCCAGTGGGCTATACACACACAAAGCAGGATCACAAGCATTATCGTCCCAATGGCAACCGATAACCCGTAAAGAATGTAAAGAACCGTTGCGATCCAGTGCTGCGAAACATCTGCCAGTCTGACATTTCCCTGCTTCATGGCGTTAATAACATTTCTCGTTCTGATAAAACAGTCAAGAGCTCTGATTGTTATAAAATTGCATAATACACACAGAACCATGGTCAGGACAAAAAACAGTGCACCCGCAACTGCAGCACTGACAGAATGCTTTACAAAGCAGAGGATAAACAGACCGAAACATAGAAGAAACAGAACTATGGAAACGCAATACAGAATGATTATCCTGAGTGAAAGATTATGTCCCGTTCTGGCAAAATCTGCATACTCGGATAAATTTTTCTTTACAAGAAAATCTGCTGTCCGCTGTGCCAGAGACCATCTGGTCATACAGATAATTACCAGCATGAGAAATAAGGAAAGCGAATTGACATAGGGAATAAAGCATATAACAGCAAAGGCGATAATCATTATGCCCATATTGTCGATATCGCTGCTTAAAGCAGAGAGTTCACTGTCCTGAACTGCAGTTCTCCGCTCCTCCGTGTAATTCCGCTCTGCCGTTTCTTTATAAGCTCCCTTGAGGCTTATGTTACCGTCATTCAGATTATTCGAACTGTCTGCAACTGATTTATCCGGAACAGCAGCGGTAAGACCAGTTCCGCACCTGACACAGAATTTACTGTCATTCTGATTCTCTGCTCCGCAATTGGGACAAAAAGCCATAAAAACTCCTACACAAACATACAGTCCCGACAGGCCGGCGACGGCTTGGCTTGCCTGCCTGCCGTAAACTGTCAGACATCTTCAGAAAAAAAACTCTGCTGTTACTGATTTACCTTTTCCATTACCAGCTTTCTGACCGCTGTATATTCAGGATCATCAGGCATATCATTATCCTTCAGATACTGATAAACAGTCTGTTTTGAATCGTATGCAGCATTAACCGCCTTTGAAAGATCGGCACCGGCCTCCATCAGCAGATTGATCATTTCCACAGATCCTGAAACTACGGCATGGGACAGAGGATACATACCTGCCCGATCCGTCTTGTTTACATCAGCCTTTGCACCGAGCAGAAGTTTTACAAGTCCGGCATTATTGGCTTCCACGGCAACAATCAGCGGAGTAAAGCCGTCATCCGCTGTAGACACAAAATTAACATCAGCACCAGCCTTAATCAGAGCATCATATGCTGCTGCCTCAGATGTTTTTTCAACGTGGTACATCAAAGCGGTTCTGCCCTGCTTGTTGACAGCATTCGGATCAGCCTTGAACCTGCAGAGAAGAGATATATGCTCCGGAGCATTCTCTGCCACCGCTATAAACAGTGCCGTTTTACCCTTTTCATCTGTACCGTTAGGATTAGCTCCGCTCGACAGCAATGTCTCAAGAACAGCCGGAGACCAGAGATTGTCACTGTCCTTTCTGACTGCGGAAAATATAACCGGCTTAAAACGCTTCCCTCCGTTGGATTCAGTAACCTCGTTAGGATTACAGCCAAGCTTGATCATTCTCTGCAGATTCTTAACTACGTCCACATCACCTGAATGCTTTACATGTTCTCCCGAGAGATATACCGACACAGGAGAGTCATATTTAAATTTTGCCTGTCTGAAATCAGGGTTGAGTTCATCAAGGACACGACCAACAACATGATCATCAGTATCCATCAGTTTCTCCAGGACAACGGTAAATCCGTCATCATCCTTCCACATGACATCGGGACGCTGAGAAATAAAGGCATCAAGCACATTTGTATCACTTCCGCCGTTGCTGATGTAAAGGTAAATTGCCGGCTCTCCGGTCTCCACACCCTCAATCTTTCTTCTGGTATCCGGATCCATGCCCGCATTCAAAGCTTCTATAATGCTCTGCTCATTACCGCTGTGATTAATAACCAGATTTATGAATTCATTGGCCGGCATTACCTGTTTTCTTTCCATAACCGAAACATTCGGCTGTGCTGAAGTCTGCTGAGCCGAGCCTCCGTTCAGTGACACATTCCTGAACTCCGGGATGTCCGCAAGTTTCTTATACAGAGCCTCTTCATCAACATTCATGCTTCCTTTAGCAAAAATTTTCTGGTTCTTTTTCTCATATACCAGATCATCACCCGGTGTAACAAAACTGTCCACATGCAGGAAAATCTCAGTGCGCAGAACCCTGGCATAATCCTTGATTTCCTTTTCCGTAATTATATTTTTAAGGGAATCTCTGAGAGCAGACATTTTAAGATTGCCAAGTGCCGCACCCTCATCCCTGCCATAAGCCTCCTCCGTGTATGTAGCAGCAGAAATTTCCGGCGAAAGCAAAAGCGAAAAACATCCCATCAGAGATGCGACAACCATCTTTTTACACCAATCTTTTCTCATTTTTTTACCCGCTATAAACAATTACATAAAAATCATCATACATCTGAAGACTGCACTACATCAGAAACATGGATGCAAGAAATCCCGCTGTCAGCAGCACAAGAGAAACGGACTCCTCACTGTCAGGTTTACCTTCCGCTCCAGCGTTGGCAGTTTCATTTTTAACCGGTTCTCCGGATGCTGATATCCCGTGATCCTTCCCGGACGTTAAAGTAGTAATTTCCGTTACAACTTCCATTCCGTTCCCTGAAGTCTGCTGATCATCCTCATTCCCGGCACTGCCCGTCTGACTCGTACTCTGTATTTCCCCTGTACCTGTACCTGTTCCTGTTGAATCTGTCCCGGAAACAGTTCCGGAAGAAACGCCTGCTGTATCAGTCCCGGCTGATTCGGCTGTCGGGGAACTGTCTGAAGCTCCCTTCAGGATCTTAATTCCCGGAATTTTTTCAACAGCTGCGACAACAGCATCTCTGTCGACATCAACCGAACCGCTGATAATGATCCTTCCATCTTCAGTGCGGTACTGAATATCGTCTTCAACCTTTACCAGTTCATTAACCCGGAGAAAAACCTCCTGACGAAGTTCTCTGGCATGAGTCTTGATGTCAGAAGGCGAAAGAATATCCTTCAGAGTCTGTCTCAGAGCTGTCATCTTGAGATTACCCAGAGCAGAAATCTCATCCCTGCCTGAAGCTTCATAAGAAGAAGTCTCAGCCAGCGAGTCATAAATTCCGGAGGCGGCAAGAAGATAAAAAACAAGCATCAATCTCTTGATGATCTGAAACATAACTTTCAATCCCTGCTAAATTCAAAGATGAATCCAATCTCTTCAAAACACACAGAAAGACAGACCGTCTGAAATAAATCCGGTCTAAAGGAGAAACATCTCATTTTCCTGAAATTCAAAAAGCAGACGAACCCCTTCACCACATTGTCATCTGCTCTTGATCTGTTTCTTCACTATATCAGGCTCAAGTCCTGCATCCTGCCAGGTATCCCCGGTTCCCGGGTACATAAGTTCTCCGGTGGTAAACTTGATAACAGAGCCGTCCGAAAGAGTAAAAATATCCTGAACTCTTGCCTTACCGGTTGTTCTGGTGCCGTAGGTACGTGAGCCGGCAGCTCCTCTGACAGCGGTAATCAGCATTTCTGCCGAGCTTGCAGTAAATTCATCCTGAAGAACAGCAAACCTTTTTTTGATAATCTGCTGTTTTCCGTCTGTTTTTATATCTGTAACACTTCCTTTTTTATTCAGTCTGTAGATGATCGAATCACCGGGAAGCAGCATTGCCGCACACTGTGCCGCCTGCTCCAGGAGTCCTCCGGTATTGCCTCTCAAATCAATGAAGAGACGGCGGTTTTCATTTCCTTCCTCTGATATAAACGACTCCAGCTCTTTTTTCAGCAGTTTGGCTGTTTTCGTTCCGAATCTGAAAATTTTAATGACTGCAGGATTGTGCATGGTGCGAACTACAGAAGAGTAGGCATTCTGAGCTCGTTCCACCGTAATGCTGACGATCCTGCCATCCTCATCCTCTATTGTCAGCGTTACCTCGGAATTCTCCCTGCCTCTTACCAGAAAAGCAATTTCCTCAACACTGAAGTCGTCAACAACCAGATCATCAACCGCAAGAAGAACATCTCCGTACACCACGCCGGCAAGATCAGCCGGAGAACCCGGATACGGAATGCATCGCACATTGCCGTTACGATCACGGATGATATCCATGCCCACTCCGGCCGGAGCCACCTTCTGAACATTCTTCATTTTTTCAAATGAATCAGCTGATGCATAGGATGCATACCTGTCAATCCGGCGAAGTCTCTCGCTGAATTCCTCAGGGTCAAGCTTTGCTATCAGCCCGGCATTCAGAAAATCGGGATCCTTGAGCTCTGAAAGGTACGCATTGTCTTTCAGAACCGAAACTATCTCTTCAGCACAGGGAACACTCTGCACTGCCGGTGACCAGACAACAGCAAACAGCAGAGTCAGATTCGCAAACAAGAATTTCATTTTAAAAACTGCTGAGAGCTTCCGCTTCCAGTTTGAGATCCTCCAGTTCCCCTCTCAGACGTTCAATTTCTCTGAGTTTTTCTTCATTCGACTTTTTGGAAGCCTCAATCTGCGCCAGTTCCTTTTTAAGCTGCTGATTTTCCCTCATCAGCTCAGCGGCACGATCGGCATTTGCTCCGCCATTCGCTTTTTTGGCGGCCTGCAGCTGGCGATCAAGCTTTGCCTGCTCGTTTCTGACCTTCTGACGCATATTTGCAACTTCCTTCTGCTTCTGAGACTTTGCCCGACGCAAATCAGCATTCTTCTGGGTTTCCCAGGCCTGTTCCTCCTCTATTGCCGCCAGTCTGTCCTCCCGCTCCTGAAGGCGTTTTTCATACTTGTCAGGATTGTAACTGAAAAGGCCGCCCTTTCTCGGATCATCTGTCATATTGGCACAGCCTGACAGAAAGGATGCGACTGCAAAGGAATATACTGCATATCTAACCATCTGATTCATATATTTACCCTCAGCTACACGGCAACTCTTGATGAGCAGCTGGCCAGACTCTTGTTGGCCTTCTTTAAATCCGCTATATCGGTGTTAAGTTTTTTAATCTCGGCATCAAGAATATTGGCTTCCTTTTTATTGCCGTTTTTCCTGGCGTCGGCCACTACTTCCCTGTTCTTCTTTACCTCCTCCTCAAGCTTCTTTATGACCTCGGTATTTGCAGACTGAAGTTCTTTTATCTCCTTCTGCTTGGCTGCAAGCTGATCGGATGATGCTTTCTTTTTGTTGTATGAAGCCTTCAGGGTTCTTGTTTCCTTATCCAGAGAATTGATTTCCTTCTTCAGCTTTGCGTTGTATTCTCGGGTTTCCTTGGTAACATCTCTTGCATGAGCAATACAGTCATCAAGCCAGTCCTCTCTGCTTGCATATTCCGCCTTCTTGTCTGCAACATGCTTGCCTACCAGAAAACCGGACAGAGCTCCGATACCGGCTCCGATACCTGCACCGATAAGAGCGCCTTTGCCGTCACCGCCGATCAGACCTCCAAGGAGGGCTCCGAGACCTGCTCCTATGCCTGTTCCTACCAGAGTACCTTCTGTCTTCGTTCTTGTGGAATCATCCTTTATGTTGGTACATCCCGACATTCCGAAAACCAGCGATGCGGCCAGACATGCCGCCACAAGTGGATTTAATCTGCTTTTGCCTGTTTCAACTATTGATTCCATCACATTTCTCCTTGACACATTGAGTAATCTTTTTCCCACTGGGCAGGTTCACTGCGTTTGCTTTTTTCGTAATTCAGATAATGAG
>CADBNP010000339.1 GCA_902796095.1 uncultured Aeromonadales bacterium
CTACAAGCCGCACCTGCTCCATCTCTCCTGATGTAAATGATCCTGCCGCCAGAAATGTCACTTTTGATGATCTGACAGAATCCTATACCACTGCGATCAGAGGACTCATGGATGGAGGCGCCGACGCCCTTATGATAGAGACCATTTTTGATACTCTGAATGCAAAGGCTGCGGTGTATGCCATTCTGTCCGAATTTGAAAAGAGGGGAACAACCCTGCCTGTTATGATATCGGGTACCATAACGGATGCCTCTGGAAGAACGCTTACTGGTCAGACTCTTGAGGCCTTCTATTATTCGCTTCGTCATGCCGGTGCACTTTCCTTCGGACTCAACTGTGCTCTCGGTCCGGAGGAACTGGAGTCACATGTTGAGGAACTTCACAAACTCTGCAGCGAATTTGTATCGGTGCATCCAAATGCAGGCTTGCCGAATGCATTTGGCGGGTATGACATGAAACCTGAGAGCATGGCTGAATTTGCTGTTAAGTGGGCTAAAAGCGGCTGGATTAACATTATCGGCGGCTGCTGCGGTACTTCTCCCGAGCATATAAGAGCCATAAGCGAAGCCGTGAAGGGCATGACTCCGCGCCGTCGTCAGGAAAAGCCGAGGGTATGCCGTCTTTCAGGTCTTGAACCTCTGGTTATAGACAGTGATACTCCGTTTATCAATGTGGGAGAGCGCACCAATGTGACCGGTTCCGCCAGGTTCAAACGTCTCATCAAGGAGAAAAACTTTGATGAGGCTCTGCAGGTGGCAAGACAGCAGGTCGAAAACGGCGCCCGGATCATCGATATAAATATGGATGACGGTATGATTGAAGGTCGGGAGTGCATGATCAGATTTTTGAATCTTATTGCTTCCGAACCGTCAATCTGCCGGGTTCCGATTATGATAGACTCATCGAAATGGGATGTTATCGAAGCCGGACTCAAGTGTGTCCAGGGCAAATGTATCGTAAATTCCATTTCCATGAAGGAGGGTGAAGAACTTTTCCGGCAGAAGGCAGTAAAGATCAAAAAATACGGTGCAGCAGCCGTGGTTATGGCTTTTGATGAAGTCGGGCAGGCGGATACAAGAGCAAGGAAACTGGAAATCTGCAGTCGCGGCTATCATATTCTGGTGGATGAACTCGGGTTTCCTCCCGAGGATATCATTTTCGATCCGAATATATTTGCCGTTGCCACCGGTATGGCTGAACATGACAACTACGCTCTTGATTTTATAAATGCCGTGGCTGATATCAAACGTGAGCTTCCGTATGCCATGATATCAGGCGGTGTTTCCAATGTATCATTTTCCTTCCGCGGCAATAATCCTGTGCGTGAGGCCATTCATTCCGTGTTCCTGCATCATGCCATAAACAACGGCATGGATATGGGAATTGTGAATGCGGGACAGCTGGCTGTCTACGATGAAATTCCGCAGGAACTTCGTGACAAGGTCGAGGCTGTTGTTCTCAATACTCATCCCGGAGCAACGGACGAACTCCTTTCGATTGCTGAAAAATACCGTAATGCCGGCAGTTCATCCGTGGCGGCTCAGAATGTGCAGGAGGCCGCGTGGCGAAGTGATACTGTGGAAAAAAGGCTGGAGTATGCTCTTGTTAACGGCGTAACGGCATATATTGAGCAGGATACGGCTGAAGCACTGAATCAGATGGGTTCTCCCGTTTCTGTTATTGAAGGTCCGCTTATGGCCGGCATGAACGTTGTCGGTGATTTGTTCGGTGCAGGCAGAATGTTTCTGCCTCAGGTCGTCAAATCTGCCAGAGTTATGAAGCAGGCCGTTTCCTATCTCCAGCCATATATTGAAGAACTGCGTCAGGGCGGAAGTTCGGGCGGAAAAATTGTTATGGCCACGGTTAAGGGCGATGTGCATGATATTGGAAAAAATATCGTTTCTGTGGTGCTGCAGTGCAATAATTTTTCCATTATTGATCTTGGCGTGATGGTACCCTGTGACAGGATCCTTGATACGGCTGAGGAGGAGCATGCCGACATGATCGGTGTATCCGGACTTATTACTCCCTCACTTGATGAGATGGTGCACATAGCAAAGGAGATGGAACGCCGCGGAATGAAAATCCCTCTTATCCTGGGTGGCGCAACAACGTCTGAGGAGCATACGGCACTCAAGATTGATCCCGAGTACAGCGGTCCGGTTGCCTATACCGCAAATGCCAGCCGGGCTGTTGGAGTGGTGCAGAGCCTGCTGTCGAGGGATTTGAGAGAAGGCTATGTAAAAGAGCTTAAGGAAAGGTATGCAAAGATCCGGCAGAGTATGAACTCAGACGGATCAGTGATTGAGGATATTTCTTTCGCAGATGCAAGAGCCAACCGTTTTGTATGGGATTATTCAACCAGAGCCTTCGAACCTGATTTAAGTTCTGGAAATGTTTTCGATATGCCTGAGGTTACTGTTGCTGATCTGAGGGAATATATCGACTGGCAGCCATTTTTCAATGCATGGCAGATGAAGGGACGTTATCCCGATATATTACAGGATTCAGAAAAGGGAGCGGAGGCATCCAGACTTTTAAATGATGCCGTCAGACTTCTTGATGAACTTAATTCGTCTCATAAAGTCCGGATCGCCGGTGTATACGGGATTTTCTCTGCACGGACTGAAGGTGAGGATGTGATCCTGACGGCGGGGGATCACAAGGAGACAGTTCATTTTCTTCGTCAGCAGTTTAAGGCACGAAACGGTCAGCCGAATTACTGTCTGAGTGATTTCCTGGATCCTGCAGGCGACTACCTCGGCACTTTTGCTGTCACTGCCGGGCTCGGTGCAGACGAGATAATCGATGATTTCAAATCCCGCGGGGATGATTACAATGCCATTCTGATCCAGACTGTATGTGATCGTCTGGTGGAAGCCGCGGTTGAATATCTTCATAAATATATAAGAACCGACAGGGCTTCACGCTGGGGGTTCTGTCCAGAAGAACGGCTGACACCGAAGGAGCTGCTCAGTGAAAGATTTCAGGGTATTCGTCCTGCTCCAGGCTATCCTTCATGTCCGGATCACCGTCAGAAGGAACAGCTCTGGAGGCTGATGGATGTGGAGCGGAGGACAGGAATGAAGCTCAGTGAAACTTATTTCATGTGGCCGCTGTCCTCTGTCTGCGGATTTATATTTGCCAATCCGGTGAGCAGGTATTTCAGCGTTTCAAGAATTGGGCGGGATCAGATGGAAGTTTATTCGCAGGCAACAGATCTTTCCTCTGAGGATGCAAAGCGATATCTCGGAAGACTTGCCGAACAGATCCGGTAGGAACTGATGTTATGCCGGAACAGGATATCATTTGGTATGTAGCCCAGCTGGTAGGTTTTATTGCACTTCTTTTCGGTTTAAAGACATTTGCCGAGAAATCGGATCAAAAGTTTAAGCAGAAAATGACTTTTTTCTGCTGCGTTGAGTCGGTTCATTTTTTTCTGCTCGGTGCCTACTCTGCATGTTTTGGCTGTCTTCTTAACGGGCTGAGATCCTTTGCTTCTGCAAGAACCAGGAGCAGGATCGTCATGTCATTTTTTCTGTTTTTTCTCTGGACTGTTGGTCTCATGTCCATTGCCGGATTCAATTTTTCTCTGCTTATTGGAGGATATGAGTCTAACGGAATCACTGGTGTTCTTGATATCCTTCTTCGGGAAAAATACCGCTATCTTCCCCTTATGGGTTCTACCCTTGGCACTATAGGACTCTTCTGCTGCAGCGGAATAACTCTGAGGTGTATGATCCTTGTTTGCAGTTTTTTGTGGCTGATCCATAATATTATCGCGGTATCCATAGGCCCCTCGATTATGGAAATGACGTTCATTGTGATGAACTCCATAACCATCCGGAAACTCTGGCTTGCGAGAAAAAAGCATGGCTGATTTTGAGTTTAAAGCAGTAAATCGGACGATGCTTGAGGATATAAGGATCATAGAAAGGTATTGCTTCTATCCCTATTTGTACCGATCGACCAGGTATTTTGCCAGAAAAATTCTGGCGGGCAATTTCGTGGCTGTGTACATTGAGCAGACGTGTGCCGGCTATATATCCCTGACACGTCATCGCAGTTTTCTGGAGATTTCCGATCTGGCGGTTGATATCCGTTTCCGCAGACTCCACGTTGCAACAGCTATGCTGGAGTGGGCAATAAGGCGCTGTATTTATCTTCATGTTGCAAAACTGAGGCTGGTGGTGGATGAGGAAAATGAATGTGCGGTAAAACTTTATACGAAATTCGGATTCTCCTTTCTTCGCAGCAGAAAGAACTACTACGGTCTGAGAAACGGTCTGGTAATGGTTCTCCGAATTCGATAGTTTTTCTGTCAAACTCATTTTTGACTTCGGAACATGAAAAAAGTGACGTAAAACCTTATCAGAAAAAGGTTTTATTAAGATCAGATTTCTCAAATTAGCGGGTGCGAAACTGCCATGCCGCAACCTGTTTGTTATGTTCTCGTTCTCTTCCCGGATTTTGAATATTCGATGGCAGGTTCCAATTAATCTCTACGTCCTTACCTCAACAAAATCCATCTGTGCACAACTGCCTTTAATTTGTGATAACAGAAAACGTATCAGATATCATCTGCAGTACACGCAGTCAGAACCGACAAAGACCATTGCATATGCTTTAACCTGTCTGTTCCGGAATTCCTGAGCTGATTTGTATCTCTGAACCTGATCTGTTGCTTCCTTTACAGCACTCTGAATCTTTGATTCTGAGGCATCAGATTTGGTGATGTACTTAAGTTCGATAAGGTAAATGCAC
>CADBNP010000340.1 GCA_902796095.1 uncultured Aeromonadales bacterium
CCAGGGGGATCTACTATACTCCGCAGAAGGTCGTGGGGTGGCTGATCAACGGATTCAGTGACTGCGATATGCTGGGAGACGGCATCAGGTATTACGATCCGTGCTGCGGGACAGGAAATTTTCTGATCAACCTTCCGGAAATTGTTCCGTGGAAAAAAATGAGGGGATCCGACATAGATTCCGTCGCTGTATCCATCTGCCGTATTAATGTGTTTCTCAGATCTCCTGATATCCCTCTGAAGGAGCTCTACAGCAGAATAACAGTTTCAGATTATCTGAAGGATGATTACGTATTTTCCGGAGAGAAGGACAAGGGTGATTCTCTCTGCGTGCTGGGCAACCCGCCATGGGGAGTATCCTACGATCCGAAGGAGAAGCAGAAATTCTCTGGATATTTTGAATCGGTTGGTCCCAAATTATGCGAAAGCTTTGCTCTTTTTCTGGAGCGGAGCATCAGTATAACAGAGCCCGGTGACTGCATCAGTTTCGTCCTTCCTGAGAGCATTCTCGGCACGGCGTGCCATTTCCCCGTCAGACGTCTGATAGCGGAGCACGGATCAGTGGTTGGATGCAGATTTATGGGAATTCAGTTTGACGGGGTTTCGTGTCCGAGTGTGATCCTGACTGTCAGACGGGAGAAGCCAAATCCGGATGAACATATGCTGAGGTGCAGAAATGCCGTGATAACAGCTGCGGGGAAAAATTATGTGATTTCAGAGGATCGCCCGTTTGAGAGTGAGTTCGACATCGGCATGGAGGACAATGAGTACCGTCTTCTCAACAGGATCCTGAATGCGGAAGGAGTCACCTATCTTAAGGATCAGGCCGACTGGGCGCTTGGCATTGTAACCGGTGACAATGCATCAAAGCTCAGGGAGGAAAAATTCAAAAGATCCGAGCCGATCCTGAAGGGTATAAACATAGACAGGTACAGGATCAACCACAAAAATATCAACTATATAGAATTTGTTCCGGAGGAGTTTCAGCAGGTGGCCAGGGAGGAGTTTTACCGTGCTCCGGAAAAACTGTTCTACCGGTTTATCAACAAGGATCTTATAGTGGCCTATGACAGCCATGGCATGCTTTCGCTCAACAGCGCAAATATTCTCATACCGCGGATCCCGGGGCTGAGCATGAAGTATATTCTTCTGCTTCTTAATTCAAGGATTGCAAGATACATTTATCAGAAGAAGTTTAAGGCAACAAAGGTGCTGAGATCCCATCTGGAAAGCATTCCTCTCGTGATCCCGACGTCTGAGCAGCAGGAGAAGTTCCTGGAGCTGGCTGACAGACTGCTGGATAGTCATATTTCGAGCAGTGAGGAGGATGAGATCAGAAATGATGTGGATCTTCGGCTCGCGCCCATGTACGGGCTTGATGAAAAGGAAATGGACATGCTGTTTGAACTGATCAGGTAACAGAATTCAGAAAGTGCGTACGGAAATGATTCTGCAGGAAATACCCCTGGGAATCATTTCACGGCAGGTTAAAATATTATCAATGGGAATCAGGAGACGTGATTTGATTTTGTCTGTTACACTACCTGATGGAAGTTTTTGATACTGGTTTATCGGAAAAAAACATGGATTTGAGTAAATACGCAAAGGAACAGATTATTTTTGCAACAAGAAGCGGGATTGATCATATCGTCTGGGATATGCTTAACAACAATGGCGTTGTTAATAATTCCAATGATGAATTTTTTGATAACTTCAGGGAAGCACTGAGATATCTGGAAATAGACTGTTCATCAATAGAAAATATGGATAAAACGAATGTGCTGACTCTTGATCGTGAAATTTTTGAAATTGCGAAAAAGTTTAATCAGAAGTATAAGAACGTTCAGGGTATTCCTGACTGCGATATTCTTGGCGAAAATTAAAACCGAAAGGGCAGGGCAGAACTATTTTTGTGTTTTATAAGGATTTCTTACTATGGATTTGACAAACGTACTCGGATTTGGTGTGGCCGGAAATTTTGCCGGACATCTGGAGCAGGCGGGAGAGGCCGCTGATTTCAGGGCAATCAGAACAGCCGAGGCCAAGGCTCCAAAGGCTGTTTTTCCTTTTTATCTTCCGGGAATGAGCGACAGCTTTTTGTCAGTATACCCTTTAAGCAGTGACACCATCCGCTTTCCCGAGGGTGCCGACAATCTCCAGATTGAGCCTGAGGTCGGTGTGCTGTTCAATATCAATTATGCCGGTGATTCTGTTTTGAGTCTTTCTGCCGAGTGCTTCGGAGCGTACAACGACTGCTCCATAAGACGGCCGGGTGCAAGAAAGATTTCTGAAAAGAAAAACTGGGGTGAGTGTTCGAAGGGATTTTCTGACGTTACCGTGCCTGTAGATCGTTTTGCCCAGGGCGGAGTCCTTGACAGCTACCGCATTGCCAGTTTTCTGATCCGGGACGGTCAGTGTCATGCCTATGGTGTGGACAGTGCCGTTGCCGACTACAGCTACATGTATGAGAAACTTACTGAATGGATTGTGGACAGACTTAACAATCAGAAGGATGAGGGACCTGTTGAGGACATTCACAGCTATATCATGAAGCTCAGCCGTCCGGCCAGATGCCTTATATCCATAGGAGCCACCAGGTATACCGAGTTCGGAAGCACCAACTACTTGAAAAAAGGAGATCTCAGTGTTGTAGCTGTCTACAGTTCAGAGGATTATTCGCCGTCGGATATTTCTGAGCTTGTTTCTGGACAGAAGTTCTCTGAAATCAGATGTCCTCTTCTTGTTCAGAAGGTTGTCTGATACGTGGAGCTTACAGTTATTCCGGAGGAAATTGCCTGCATGAGGCAGGAACTCAGAAGGATCAGATCGCTGGAGCTCGGTGTCGTTCTGCTGATTTCGGTTCCGCTGTTTATTTCCGTTCTGGATCTGGCACTGAGGGATGCCGCTGCGGTGATCCCTTCTGTCCATTACTGGAGTTTTGTGTTCCTTGCTCTTGCTGCTGTAGTCTGGCAGTGGATACGGTATGCGGCTCTCTGTCAACGTCTGAAGCAGAGTGAAAATGTACCCGAAGTTTTTGCTGCTGATTTTTATCAGATAGCAGTCTGGGAACCCCGCATCCTGCTGTTTACGCTTTCTCTTTTTATGACGGCTGTATATTTTACCGGTATGCTGGGGGCAGGCGGTGAGACCGGTCTCCGCTACACCGTGATCCCCGGCGGAGCGGCTGTGATAGCAAGCTGTATGCGTGGCTATATCAGATCAAGGGATCTTACCTCAAGAATTCTGAAAAAGTACTACAGGTGCGGGGCAGGATCTGAGGATTCGCCGTGATTTATAACTGCGGGAAAACTCCTGCGGATTGTTAACGAATAAAAATTAGAGGTGTCAATTTTGTCTGAAGCTAAAAGACTGGATCGTTTTTTAAGTGAATGCTTTGAAATCAGCAGATCCGTTTCCGGAAAGATGATCAGATCAGGGCAGGCTGCAGTAAACGGCGTGACTGTAAGAGATCCAGCCTTCAAGACGGTGACGGGTGATTCCGTTGAGTTTATGGGGCAGTGTGTTCAGGTATATGACAAACTTTACTATATGCTGAACAAGCCAGAGGGGTGTGTCTGTGCCAATGATGATTCGCACAACCCGGTTGTTTTCGTGCATATGAGGGATATACCCGGAATTAATTCATGTCACTGCGTAGGCAGACTGGATCTTGATACCACCGGTCTGCTTCTGATAACAAATGATGGCCAGTGGTCCCACAGAATCTCGTCGCCGAAGAAGCATCTGGGCAAGACCTACCGGGTTATGCTGGCGGATCCGGTGAATGACGATATGATATCAAAGCTCAGGACCGGAATTCTGCTTACCGGTGAAAAGAAGCCAACCTCTCCTGCAGACGTGCAGGTAAAGGGTGATCATGAGATTGATCTTGTGATTTATGAGGGAAGATACCATCAGGTCAAGAGAATGATCCAGGCCTGCGGCAACCTGGTGGTGGCTCTTCACCGCACGGCAGTCGGACCTCTTGTTCTGGATCCTTCTCTGGAGACGGGGCAGTACCGGCCTCTCAGTGCGGAGGAGATAGGACTTTTCTAAGATTATTCCGGGAACCCTGTGCATTGCACAGGTTCCCAGGCATCATGAATTGAAGAGCCTGTCGCGGAAAATGAAGAACAGTGCCATGACTATGCACAGGCAGGCCCAAACATAATCCCACTTGAAGTTTTCCTTCATGAAGAAGATGGTGAAGGGGATGAACACTGTCAGGGAGATTGCCTCCTGGATAATTTTGATCTGGGAGACGGTAAGAGTATGACTCGCAATTCTTACCGCAGGTATCATCAGCACATATTCGAAGAAGGCTATTCCCCAGGAGACGATGATTGCCATCAGTACCGGATTGTCAGAATGAGATTTGAGATGACCGAACCAAGCAAAGGCCATCATAACGTTACTGTTGATAAGCAGAAATATAGCTATCCAGACACTCATAAATTGCTGACCGTGATTGAATTTTAGACAGTGACAATTCTATCACTATTCTTTGTTTTGAACAGTTTTTTTAATGATTTTTATCACAAAAAATCGTGACAAGACATGACGGATTTTATGGTACAATTTCACCCAAAGTACTTTTTGTTTTTAGGAGTTAAAGATGCTTTCTAGCAGAGAATTGGCTAATGCAGTTCGTGCTCTCAGTATGGACGCTATTCAGAAGGCTAAGTCAGGTCATCCTGGAGCACCCATGGGTATGGCTGATATTGCCGAGGTATTGTGGAGACATTTTTTAAAGCACGATCCGAAGAAACCTGACTGGTGCAACAGGGATCGTTTCGTCCTGTCAAACGGTCACGGATCCATGCTCCTGTATTCTCTGCTGCACCTGACTGGGTATGATTTATCCATTGATGACATAAAGAATTTCAGACAGCTTCATTCAAAGACTCCCGGTCATCCCGAGTACGGCTATGCACCTGGTGTGGAGACAACAACAGGCCCTCTTGGTCAGGGTATTACCAATGCAGTAGGCATGGCTCTTGCCGAAAAGGTTCTGGCAGCAAACTTCAACCGTCCTGATTATCCGATTGTCGATCACTACACCTATGTATTTATGGGTGACGGATGTCTGATGGAGGGTGTGTCTCACGAGGCATGCTCTCTTGCCGGCACACTGAAGCTGGGTAAACTCATTGCATTCTGGGATGACAACGGAATCTCCATTGACGGCGCGACCTCCGGCTGGTTTGCCGAAGATACGGCAGCCCGCTTCTCTTCCTACGGCTGGCAGGTTATTAAGGTTGACGGTCATGATGCCATTGCCATCTCCCGTGCCATTGAAGAGGCCCAGGCCGATGCTGAGCATCCTACTCTGATCTGCTGCAAGACTGTTATCGGCTTCGGAGCTCCGAAGCAGGGTACCAGCGGAGTTCACGGATCTCCTCTTGGTGATGACGGTGTAGAGGCTGCAAGAAAGACTCTCGGCTGGAATTATCCTGCATTTGAAATTCCGCAGGAATACTACGACGAATGGAGTGCTGTAGAGGGCGGTGAGAAGGAATACGCCATCTGGAGTGAAATGTTTGAGAACTACAGAAAGGATTATCCGGAACTGGCTGCGGAATATTCAAGACGCATGAAGGGCGAGCTTCCTGCCGACTGGGCTGAAAAGTCTGATGCCTTTATCAGGCAGCTACAGAGCAATCCTGCCAAGCTTGCCACCCGCAAGGCCAGTCAGAACGCTCTTGATGCATACGGAGCACTTCTTCCTGAATTCCTTGGGGGATCTGCAGATCTTGCCCCAAGCAACCTGACTATACACAAGAATTCCAAATCAATTACACCGGATGATGCTTCAGGCAACTATGTTCACTACGGCGTAAGAGAGTTCGGCATGAGTGCCATTATGAACGGAGTGATGCTGCACGGCGGCTTCAGACCGTACGGTGCCACCTTCCTGATGTTTATGGAATATGCCAAGAATGCGGTTCGCATGGCAGCTCTTATGAAGCTTCCTGTAATTTTTGTATATACCCACGACTCCATAGGTCTGGGCGAGGACGGTCCTACCCATCAGCCGGTGGAACAGACCTCTTCTCTTCGTATAACACCTAATATGAGCGTATGGCGTCCTTGTGATCAGGTTGAGTCGGCTGTTGCATGGAAGGCTGCGGTTGAAAGAATGGACGGTCCTACATCTCTTATTTTTTCGAGACAGGGACTTGCTCAGATGGATCGCACAGCGAAACAGCTTGATAACGTATACCGCGGCGGCTACATCCTCATGGACTGCCAGGGACAGCCTGAACTTATTCTCATAGCTACAGGCTCCGAGGTTGAACTTGCTGTAAAGGCTGCTGATGTTCTTACTGCCGAAGGTCGCAAAGTAAGAGTTGTTTCCATGCCTAACACCTTTGAATTTGATCGTCAGGATCAGGAGTACCGCAATAAGGTTCTGCCTCCTGAAGTTACCGCAAGAGTTGCAGTTGAAGCAGGTATTACCGATTTCTGGTACAAGTATGTGGGACTTAACGGAAAGGTTGTGGGACTTGATCGTTTCGGCGAGTCAGCTCCTGCAGAGGTTCTGTTCAGGGAATTTGGATTTACAGTTGAAAATGTTGTTTCAGTTGCAAAATCTGTCCTTTAATCTGATCCAGATCTGAAAGATTATTAAATGCCGGTTTCCTTTTGAAGCCGGTTTTTTATGTCGCCGGTCTGTTCAGACTGAAAATTGATTTTGGCAGCATGGCTGCTTTATGGAGCCCTGACTGTGTGCATCGACCGGAGAATTCAGGATCATCGGCTGTCTTTCCAGTCCTCCATCTCATCCTCCTCCGGCTCCTCGTCTTCGTAATCTTCATCTTCGTAATTATCTTCATCATTTTCGCTGTCCTCGCTGTATTCCGGATCATCCTTGTAGGCACGGGTTGTATGGGCTGACATGAGTATGAGTATGACTCCGGCTGTGGCAACAAAGGCAACTATATAGGAACTGTAGATCATTGCCCTGGAATTTTCGTTTATGTATCCTGACCAGATGAAGAATGGACATACCATGAATAGCAGAGCAAGTCCAAGAGCAAGAAAGGTATTGCGATCCGTACCGTACGGATCTCTCGGCATTGGCACGCTGTAATATGCCAGCAAATCCTCGATAAACGGTCTTCCGGGAAGGGTGTCATTTTCGGAAAGCAGGACTCTCATTTTTCCCTTGGTAGGGAGCCAGACTCCCATCCTGTTGCGAAGGATGGGTTTGCTTTCCAGCGCGGTAATAATCTCCTGATGAGGAATAAAGTCGCTGCTGCCCATACGCTGATATATCAGACCATCGGGGGTGATAGTGATCTTGTATTTGGATCTCAGTAGATAGAGCCAGGAAAAATATGCGTATATGACAAGAGGAAATGTCCAGAGGCAGATCAACTGGGCTATGGTCTGTGCATTATCAATTTTCAGATCATTGGATGATGTAAGAAAAACTGTGGAAAAAGCGGCTACGGCGATCATCAGCACCACAAGGATCACCAAGGTGAATCTTACTGAAATCAGTGAGCGTGCTGAGTATGTCAGTTCCAGATTCTTTAACAGCGAAAAATCACCCTTTCTGGTAAGGGGGATTTTGGACGGAAGGTTAAAGAAACTGTTCATATGTTTCCTAAATAGGCTTCAGAGCCTATGATTTGTCTGATTTTGATGATCCTGATGAGTACTTGCTCTTCAGTTTTGATGTGCAGACAGATTTCGGAATGGTAACCGTATGAAGATGAACGTCGGACACATTGGAAAACCTGAAATTGACCTTTTCAGCGTACTGCATAAAAATCTGAACCTGTTTGTTTCCGCAGGCATAATCAGGAAGACTGGTTTTCATCTTGTCTGTAATATCATCGCGGTTTGTTCTGATGTGATAGGTAAAGCCATCCTTTTTAGAATAAGTAAAGTCCGTAAGTGTCTGGTACTTGCCGACTCTGATCGGGAGCCTTTTTTTGTAATCTGCAGCAATTTGATCCGGAGTTACGTTGACATAGGAAGCGGAAATATCTGACTGTATATCCTCATGTGATACATTATTTCCTGAAGTCTGCGGATTAGGTTTTGACTGAGATTGCGGCTGTTCGGCTTTGGCTGTGGTTACTGACGCAGATTCCGTGCTTTCTGATGCTGCAATTTCCTGTTTAGGCTTGTTTACTGTCTGCACCTTCTGGGGTGTCTCAGGCTTTTGCATTCTGGACGGGACGGTGGATGCGGCAACTTTCGGAGAAGATTGAGAGGTTTGTCCATGGTTATGCTCATAATCCAGAGGAGCAGCAGGAAGCAGATCGTCTGAATCAATTATGATTTCCCCGTCATTGAAGGCAGTCTCTGTAGCTGGCTCTTCAGTTTCATGAACGTCGTCATCATAGTTGATTGAAATTTCATTCGGATTTGACTTCTGTTTAGAATCAGGTTTACTGAGTGATCCCAGACCAAGACCGACTCCTACACCAATTCCCAGCAGGATCGGAAATAATACTAGAGTCTTCTTTTTCAATTTTCCTCCGGCTTCGTAATCATAACGGCAGTCCGGACAGAAATATCCTGTATGATCAGCCGGACAACAGATCAATCATTTTGACAGTTTTCCAGGTCTTAAGTTCCGTTAACATCTTCTCGCAGCAGTAAAATCAGCCGTTGCTCCTGCTGTTTGTCTACATAATATTCAGTCTGATCCGGATCCCTGTACCAGTCTGCATATTATATGACTCTCAGTCAGATACAGTCCCTGTCCGTAATGGAGAATGACAGAACCGTCTCATTGCCGAGTCTGTATGTAAAATCGTAGCCGGTGAGCAGCTTTAGTCGCTTCCTGTCGAGATAATTGTTGCAGAATCTGAGCTTCTGGAAGACTATGTAATCATTAAGCCTTTTTTTCTCATCTTCAGGAACGATTTTTACCGCATACTGGTATCTGAATACAATGTTGTGGTTGTTTCCTGCTTCTATCGCCACCATTGATGCGTCCTTTTCCACGGTAGGAAGTCTGAAAATTTCTGCAAGACTTTCTGCTGTTGATTTCAGTGCTTCATTGTCAAGATATCCAGATTCCAGAGAATAGAGGTGATCAATATAAAAATTTTCCCTGGCTTCTATAAACCTGGGATCGCTTTTTGCGGATTGATACCATATGAAAGTAAAGAACAGCGAGGCTGTGATGACAATAAAAACAGCACGTGTTATGAAAATAAATTTTCCGTTGATCATGGTGCATGATTGCATAAATGTTGAATGGATGCGGTAATTTCAGATTAAAAGCCGCTTTCGCCCCGGAGGCTGCCGGTATTGTAGCATATTATTGTTTACGCCCCGTATGGTGGAACTACATACCCTTCGTTGAACTAAACCTGCCGGGACGCTTATTTTCACGAATTCATGTCAGTGATACGAATGCCGGAGGAGACGAACTGTTTTATCTGAACACCATGTTAAAATGTTAATTTCTAGAAAAACGGTAACTTGGGTAATTAAAACTGCTATTTGTCATGTTCGATAAAATCTTTACAAACCCTTATGCGA
>CADBNP010000341.1 GCA_902796095.1 uncultured Aeromonadales bacterium
CATCCTGTCCGGCATCCTTCTGTGGCAGCAGCAACGATCTGTTAATATGCTTCGAATATTTTCTGCAAAATTCATCCATGGATCCGTATCTGACATTTGCTGATGATTTTACCTCCGGATGAATGATTTTTGTTCTGTTGCAGCAATCAGTTTTAACCGGTTCAGTACCGTTTTTTCACTATATTTTTATTCGTTTAATACCGTTTTTTCACTTTGATTTTTTGCTTTTAATACCGTTTTTTAACAAAAATTCAAACCCGTCATGAAAACTTCTTTTCGTGACGCCTGACATACTCCGAAAAAAAGGCTTGTGCTAGATTTTGAAAAACAGATCCTTACAGGCCGGAAAATTGTCCTTTGCTGAAGGAGGCAGAATGATCAGAAACATCATCCTCAACGAACAACAGAAAAAGATCGTCGAAATGGATGTCAGCGGCACGCTGCTGGTCAGGGGAGTCGCCGGCTGCGGGAAAAGCACGGTGGCGGTAAAACGGGCTCTTGCCATTCCCGTGCTGCTGTCAAAACGGAAATCCAGCGATGGACAGACAAATCTGTTTTCCCCGGAGCCTCTCAGCATCGCAATTTTCACCTACAATCTGGTGCTTAAAAACTTTCTTACCAGTATGATCAGGGAAAGTCTGCAGTCCGAATACATGACTCAGCAGAAAAACAGCAATATCCTGCTGAACAGTGCAGATTTTGAAAATGTTGAAATATCAGTGGAGACGATCTACAGTCATGCCTGGAAATATATCAGAGGGCACGGTTTCCTTTTGATGAATGAGCCCGAATTCATCAAAACGGTCAAAGACATCATCAAAACCGGTCATTTATCCAAATCACTTTCAAACCGCGATGTCTCTTTTTTCTGCGACGAGTTCAAATGGTTCAAGGGAATGCGTGTCAGAGATCTGGATGAATACCTGAAGATCATTCGCAGAGGCCGCGAGGGCAGACTGGGAGCCGAAGATCGGAAAATCATATGGGAACTGTACGGCAGATTCAAAAACTATCAGAAGACCAGCAAAAAGATCCTGTATGAGGATTTCCCCAATCTTGCCCTGAAGTTCATTGAAAAGGGGGAAGATCCTTCTGATTCAAAACTTCATTTATTCGATGCCATCATCATCGACGAGGCTCAGGATCTGTCCAGGGCTTCTCTGAAATTTCTGTCGTCTCTGGCGAAACCGAATCTTGCCAGCGTTACAATTCTTTCCGATGCAGCCCAGGCCATCTACCAGAACGGCATCACATGGAAGGATGCCGGCTTCAAAGTTCATGCCGGCAGATCCATTGAACTCAGGACAAATTTCCGCAGCAATCCGGCAATAAGCCGGGTGGCAAGATGCATTGCCGGCCGGATCACCGACAGGGACGATCTGATTGATATATCCGTAAACGGGCAGGGGAATCCGCAGACATCTCTTCCCGAAATCCTGATCTGTCCTGATCCTGAAACAGAAATGCAGCTCCTCGTCCATCTGATACGAGGCATCATCAGTGATCACGGCAGTTCGTCGATAGCTGTTCTTTACAAGCTCAAAAGTATGAAAACCGGCTACATCTCAACACTGAATTATGCAGATATTCCATACATTGATCTCAACGCAGGGAAGGAAAGTCCGATTTCCATCAATGACGGTGTCTATGTCAGCACCATGCACGCAGCCAAGGGACTTGAGTTTGATCATGTGATCCTGGCGGATGTAAATGAAAGCATCTTCAGATCCTTTGATGTCAGCGACTCGGAAATCGGGAACAAGAACAGGCGTCTCCTCTACACCGCCATGACCAGAGCCCGACAGAGTCTGCACATTCTCACATCTGATCGGGACTACGCTCTGATCCTTAATGACATCGAACCGGATCTGGCTGATATTCGATCCATAAGTCTTTGAGCCGGCACGGCAATTCACGCAAAGCAGCTTTCTGATGGCAGGCAGAGAAAAGTTACCCCGGCGACAGGCTTTTCAGACAGCCTTTTTAAATTGCGGTACAGCGGGCTGCACAAATTTGCGGACTGCCAATCCACACGAGTGAAGTCCTGGAATTCCAGTTTCGGCAAACGATTTTCATACGACACAAAATTTCACCACAAAAAAGAGCAGATCACATCTGTTCGCAACCTGCTCCTCTCTGAAAATTCAGATTCAAAACCGTCTGCCAAAACCGGCTCTTATCTGTCCTGCGGCTTCATGGCAGGGAAAAGAATTACATCCCTGATGGTATGAGTATTGGTCAGCAGCATAACCAGACGATCAATACCGATGCCTTCGCCTGCAGTAGGAGGAAGTCCGTACTCGAGGGCGGTTACATAGTCCGCATCATAATACATTGCCTCATCGTCACCGGCTTCCTTCTGTGCAACCTGGGCACGGAAACGGGCGGCCTGATCATCGGCATCATTAAGCTCGGAAAAGCCATTGCCAAGTTCGCGGCCGGCAATGAAAAATTCAAAGCGATCAGTAAACTCTGTCTTTACATCATTTCTTCTGGCCAGCGGCGACACTGCTGCAGGATATTCAGTAATGAATGTAGGCTGAATAAGATGAGCTTCCGCAGTCTCCTCAAAAATAGCGGAATAGATGTGACCGAGCTCCCAGCTGTCCATAATCTCGATATGAAGTCTCTTTGCAACAGCCTTTGCTCTTTCAAGATCGCAGAGATCCTCCTCGGTAACGCCGGGTGCATACCTGAGGATTGCCTCCTTCATGGTCATTTTTTCGAAAGGCTTTGAAAAATCAATTTCAAATCCCTCCTCACCAGGCTTTGCATATGTAAATTTGCTGGTACCAAGCACATCAAGAGCGATGTACTTGAACATATCCTCGGTCAGAGCAATCAGATCATGATAATCAGCATAGGCCATGTAGAACTCAATCATGGTAAATTCAGGATTGTGTCTTACGTCAATGCCTTCGTTGCGGAAATTGCGGTTCAGCTCAAACACCCGCTCGAAACCGCCCACCACCAGACGCTTAAGGTAAAGTTCCGGTGCGATACGCATATACATGTCTATATCAAGAGCATTGTGATGAGTTATAAACGGACGTGCACTGGCTCCGCCCGGAATCGACTGCATCATCGGAGTTTCAACCTCCATGAAGCGGTGATCATTCAGATAGCGGCGGATGGCCTGAATAACCTTTGATCTGATCTGGAAGGTTCGTCTGGACTCCTCGTTGGCGATCAGATCAAGATAACGCTGACGGCATCTTGTTTCCTGATCTGAAAGTCCCTTGAACTTTTCAGGAAGAGGACGGAGCGACTTGGTCAGCAGTCTGAGTTTTTCAGCATGAACAGTAAGCTCCCCGGTTTTGGTTTTGAAAACATATCCTTCAATACCGAGAATATCTCCCAGATCCCACTTTTTGAACTCATTGTTGTAAAAGCCCTCAGGAAAACTGTCACGGGTTACATAAATCTGAATTTTTCCGCCCATGTCCTGAACTGTCGCAAAGGATGCCTTGCCCATAATGCGGCGGGTCATCATGCGACCGGCGATTTTAACCTGCGGCTTTACCTCTGCGAGCTCCTCTGCTGACTTTTCATCATAAAGTCTGTGAAGTTCATCTGAAATGAAATCTCTTCTGAAATCATTCGGAAAAGCAATGCCTGCGGCTCTGATGGCCTCCAGTTTCTCTCTTCTCTGTCTCATTTCATTGTTGAGATTAAGTTCTGGATTCTCCGCAACATTCTGTTCTTGTTCGCTCATTGTCTCTACACCCTATAACGTTATAAGCCCATCTTGAGGCTTGCTTCTATAAACTCATCCAAATCACCGTCGAGAACCGCCTGGGTATCCCGGTTTTCTACGGAAGTTCTAAGATCCTTTATTCTTGCATCATCCAGCACATACGATCTGATCTGACTTCCCCAGCCGATATCAGACTTGCTGTCCTCCAGAGCCTGTTTTTCAGAATTTCTCTTTCTCAGCTCCAGTTCATACAGTTTTGCTCTCAGCTGCTTCATTGCCTGATCCCTGTTGGCAAACTGGGATCTTTCATTCTGGCATGTCACAACCGTGTTTGTCGGAATATGGGTAATGCGGACGGCTGATTCCGTCTTGTTGATATGCTGACCGCCGGCTCCCGAAGAGCGATACACATCCACTCTCAGATCCGCAGGATTTATATCAATTTCAATTTTGTCATCAACCTCTGGATAAACAAATGCCGAGCAGAAGGAGGTGTGACGTCTGTTGCCGGAATCAAACGGAGACTTTCTGACAAGTCTGTGAACACCTGTTTCAGTTCTCAGCCATCCGTAGGCATAGGGACCGGAAAACTTTACCGTTGCCGACTTTATACCGGCGATATCACCCTCGGACAGTTCTGTAATCTCGTGAGTGAAACCGTGGGAATCGCTCCATTTGAGATACATCCGCAGAACCATTTCAGCCCAGTCCTGAGCTTCGGTACCGCCGGAACCCGACTGGATATCCATATAGCAGTCGGATGCATCATGGGGGCCGGAGAACATACGGGCAAATTCAAGTTCCGACAGAGCCTTTTCCATTTTTGACAGTTCGGTCTGAGCCTCCTCGAGGTAGCTTTCATCCTGTTCATCGTTGAACATGGAAAAATACATTTCCACCTCCTCAGCGGAATTCTCCAGCTGATCTACAGTGCCGACAACATTCTCAAGAGATGATTTCTCCTTGCTGAGCTGCTGTGACTTCTCCTGATCATTCCATACATCAGGCTGCTCAAGTTCTGCCGTAACCTCCTCAAGACGCTCGTGCTTATCTTCATAAGCCAGATAACTCTTTATGGAAGAGGTTCGATCCTTTATCTCATCAAGCTTTGCAATTAAAGGATTAATTTCTATCATATCTTTTCCGGGAATTAGCAAATTTTGAGCATTGTATCACAAAACAGGCATGGCTACATCAAACTTGACTGGCTGAAACAGACTGATCCTGACACCCGCAGAGAACCGGATCGGCAGACAGTCTTTCGATCACGGTCAAATCCTCCACAATCAGCTGCAGATAAAAGGAGCCTCTCCAGTTGTTCAGCTCCAGTCTGTAGCACAGTTTTACCCGGCACTGACGCAGATCCGCACCCTGGATCTGCGGTGGAATATTGAACAGCATGGCACAGTACTCCAGGGTGGATCCCTCTGGCGACACGGACAGTCTGAGATGTCTGCATTCATTTATGAATCTGCACCTCTGAACAAGAAAATCACCCTCGAAAACAGGATATTCGAAATTTGTGCCCCATGGTCCGAGAAATTTTATCGCTCTTACAAAATCCAGCGTCAGATGATCAGCCGGAAGATATCCGTCTGTGTAAAGGATCCTGTCTGCACCGCCGTTTCCTATAACAGCGGCAACCTCCGATCTGAAGGCTTCGGTAAAGGCATCAAGTCCGCTCCGTCTTATGGTAAGCCCCGCAGCCATGGCGTGGCCTCCGTATCTTAATATGAGATCCGGACAGTTTCGGGATATGTTTTCCAGCACTGTCTTCATGTTAAGTCCCGTGACCGAGCGGACGGATCCCTTGATTTCATCGTCCGATGACGGGGCGAATACGGCAATCGGACGGGAATACATGTCCTTGAGTCTTGATGCCACTATTCCGATAACTCCCTGATGAAAGGACGGATCAAAAAGAACAATGGAGTTAAGACGGCCGAGATCCATCCCTTCTATAAGCCCCACAGCGGTGCTCCGCATCTGATTCTCAATTTCACGGCGGCGTACATTAACATTCTGAAGTTCATCCACGATCATGTTTATACGTGCAGGATCATCGGAAAGAAGACACTCAATACTCAGTGACATATTGTCAATGCGACCCACCGCATTAAGCAGCGGTGCTATCAGATGACAGATATCCGATTCTGAGGCCTGGGACGGGGCTCTTGAAGAGCGGAAAAGAATAATCGGAAAACTCGGGTTTCCGGTTCCACGCCGGATCTGCTCGATTCCATGTCTGATCATGATGCGGTTGTTGCAGTCAAGACTGACCACATCGGCCAGGGATCCCACGGCAACAAGATCCAGGTAGGAAGACATGAGGGGAACCCTGATGCCTCTTGCCTCGAACCAGCCCCTGGCTGACAGCAGAGCTCTGAGGGCTGCCATCACATAAAAAATTACCCCTACTCCGGCAATAGCCTTGGAAGGAAACGGACACCCGTTCTGGTTTGGATTGACAATGACATCCGCATCAGGAACAGTTTCAGATGAAAGGTGATGATCTGTTATAAGAAGTTTTATACCCAGCTCCCGGGCTCTCACAGCTCCTTCAAAGCTGGTTATTCCGTTATCAACAGTAATTATAAGCTCTGCACCATGCTGCTGATGAACAATGTCGACAATTTCAGCGGAAAGACCGTATCCCATGGAAACCCGATCAGGAATAAAATAACTGACGTTTTCACAGCCGAACCGCCTCAGCACTCTGACGGCAAGTGCAGTGCTGGTGGCTCCGTCCACATCATAGTCACCCACAACAACAATATTAAGCCGGCGAAGCATGGCGTCATACAGCAGTTCGCTCGCCTTTTCAATACCGGTCAGGGAAGAGTAATGAAGCATTGATTTCAGAGACAGATCCAGTTCACTGCTGTTCTTTACCCCGCGGGAGAGAACAATCCTCCTCAGATACGGATCAGAAACCTCAGGGAGCAGACAGGAGTCTTCAAACTTCCGACGGACTATTTTTGAATTGATTTCCACCATGAACCGTCTATTCAGCAGTAATTCTTAATCAGAATGACTATCCAGGTGGCAAGAGTGACCATCAGCATGGTAAAAACGGCGGCAGAGCCCATATCCTTGGCCCGGCCGGACAGTTCATTCCATTCATCACCGAACCTGTCAACCACTGCCTCTATTGCTGAATTCAGAATTTCAACCGTCATCACCAGCCATGGAAACACGGCAAGAAGAAAACGATCAAGCAGAGGAAGATCCGGAAGAAACACGGCAAGGAGAGTCAGAACAAAGGTTGCCATCAGTTCCTGTCTGAATGCTGCCTCGTTTTTCCATGCCGCCCTGTACCCCTGCATACTGTACTTGCCGGCATACACTATTCTCTTAATTCCCGTATTTCCTGTCTTAGCCATAAAAAACCTTCAATCAAACCGACTAGAAAATTTTAACAGAGATCAGCGGATATTACATCAGAATCCTGAAACAGCGAGAGTGGACAAAAGGCATTTTTCTCAAAGTCAGTCGAAGTGTTTACACGGACTTCACCGGGGAAAACTGATAAAAAAATGAACAATTTTGTTTTGTATCTGATGCATTATTTATACAGCTTTGGTAAAATGTGCTGGTTGTCACATTTTTAACATCTGCAGGTCGGCATGTCCTCTTCTTTTCTAATCCGCATCGGAATGATGCTGATCCCGGTAGCACTGGTTCCTTTCTCGCTGCTGCTCAGTATGGTGTTCGGATCATCCGGTCATGTCTCCGGTTCTGTCAGTTTAATTGAAAGCAGCATTCCTGTTCTTTTTGCGGTGACCGCCTCCATGACCGAGCCGAACAATTCCCGCAGCTGGCAGGTGATAAGCACTGTTATCGTATTCTTTTTTTTAAGATATGCCCTCAGTCTGTTTGTGCATGACGTTCAGAACAGAGATCTGATTTCAGCTTTCACAACTGCATTTATTACAGCATCATTTTCATCCCACATCACGGCAAACACTCTTTATCTTAAAAGATACCTTCAGTCCCGCTTTCTGAATTTCGGCATTCTTCTCATATGCTGTGCCGTGGCTGTCGCTCTTGTTTTCTGCATCCACAGTATTCTGATCAGAGTTTTTGCAGATCATGACAAATCAAACTTTTTAATGAATTTTCCTGTTTTTCTCAGGGTTCTGTTTTCCACTGCGGCATATCAGTTTTTAATGCCCTTCGGTTCTGAAGATATAGCATATAATTTTATGACATCGGATCCGGATCTGGACTTCATTCCGAATATAACGGATCATCTGTTTATTTTTCAGTACGCCAGCATAGCAGTATGCATACCGGCAATGCTGATTGCTCTGTATTTCAAAATTGGAAGCAGCAGAAGACTTCCAATCATATTTCTCATAATGATAGCCGTGATCACCAGTTTCTTTCCTCACAGCGAATGCTTTGTACTTCTTACACTGATGTGGCTGTGGCCTGGACTGTTCACCCTTCACGTGCTTCTGTCATCGGTGCTGATGCTCCTCTGTCTGTATCTTCCGGAAATTTCTGTGACAACCTATGGACACGAAAATATTAACTTTATCAATCCAATTACTTTAATCGGTACAAACAATAATTCCAATCTGATCTTTCTGCTGGCCTGTGCCGGTTCCTACCTGTTCACCACCATGTACCTGCTCAGCTATGTGAAGATCAGTACGCTTTCATGGAAAATTAAGAAACATAAAAATGTCAGGATCAGACTGATCAGTGATCGCAAGGATTCCAAGGATCTCAGCCTCCTTGCCATACGTACAATGAAGATGGCCGGCGGAATCGATAATCTGAAATGGGTTAAAACCACGGGAAATCTGCTGAAAATCGGCTACCGTAACATCGAAATGGTCAATGCGGAAGCCGTCAAGGGCGTTGGTATAGACAGCCGCATAGATTCCGGTGAAAAAGTTATTTACATCTACACAAGAAGCAGTGAGATCGCAGAGAAGATATGCCGCAAGATAATTATTTTCGCTGAGCGGGAATTTGCGGATCTGACCAAATATCAGGAGGTGAAGCAGAATGCCATGGATTCAAATTAAGGTCACGGTTGACGAGACAAAGGTCAAAAAGGTTTCATCCATGCTCCAGGGCAGCGGAGCCCAGGCTGTAACCTATATGGATGCCCAGGATGTGCCAATCTACGAACCTCCCGTCGGAAGCACAAAACTGTGGAAGAATACAGTGGTGACAGGCCTCTACGAGGCCGATACGGATCCGTTTAAAATAGTTGCCTTTATTGAAAAGACAATGAAGGATCAGGCTCACTGCAAGGTGGAACAGCTGGAAGACAAAGACTGGGTAAGAGAATGGATGGAGCACTTCCATCCGATGAAATTCGGAAACCGCCTCTGGATCTGTCCGAGCTGGTGCGAAATTCCGGAACCGGAAGCTGTCAATGTAATGCTGGATCCGGGACTTGCCTTCGGCACCGGAACACATCCCACAACAGCCATGTGCCTTGAATTTCTCGACGGAGCAGATCTGAAGGATCGCATGGTTATAGACTACGGCTGCGGTTCCGGAATTCTTGCTGTAGCAGCACTTAAACTTGGAGCTGGCAGGGTTGTGGGAATCGACATTGATCCTCAGGCCGTGGACGCAACTGAAGACAACGCAAAAAGAAACGGTGTCGAAGGGAGAATAGAGGTATATCTTCCGGAAAAACGGCCGGAAAAACTCGAAGCAGATGTGCTGGTGGCAAACATTCTTGCAGGTCCACTGAGAGATCTGGCCCCAGATATCGCAGGACTGGTAAAACCAGGAGGTCACCTGGCACTGTCCGGAATTCTGGAAACCCAGGCAGAGGAAATAGCCGGAATTTACTCACAGTGGTTTGAGATGGACGGGATCTGCTGCAGGGAGGAATGGAGCAGAATTTCCGGAACCAGAAAATAAAATTTACCGGATTGAATTTTTGAATCACGTCAAAATTTTATTTTCATATCCGGAATGAACCTAATATTTTTTAATATTAATTAGTGAAGTTAGTCACACTTTTTTGTATAATACGCATACAAAGAGAGATTTCTACTAGACATTACAACGAAAAGGTTAAAAAAGATGTTAGAACAGAAAAACATGGCAGTAAACTTATCTACAACCACCATAAGTGCACAGACACATGAGCCGACAAAGATGCCTCTGCGTGATTCCGTAGAGCTGGCTATCAGAAATTTTTTAAACCAGGTTCCAAGCGAGCAGAAGCTTGATGATCTGTACAATCTTGTTATGAACGAGGTTGAGGCTCCGTTCTTTGATGTAGTGATGCAGTACTCCAGAGGCAACCAGACCAAGGCTGCAAGAATAATGGGAATCAACCGCGGCACTCTGCGCAAGAAACTCAAGCAGTACGATCTTAACTAAAATATCAGTGAAACTTTTTTGCTGTAAGAATTTCCTGCTTTCTGCAGGAAATTTCCTTTGAAAATTCCTCAGCAGATTCTTCGGTACTACCACTTCTCCCTGCACTTCAAGATATAACAGGAAAATACCGTTTTTGTCAGGTTCTTTTCCGTTTGTTTTTCAGCAGCATTTACTCCGTAATTTTCATCTGAATCATTCTTCAGTTGATTAATAGATCTTAGTCAACTCTTAAGACGATCCTGCCTGTACAGTCTCACACAAATTTACAAAATGTCCTAAAATATGACATCATGGAGATTTCGGACACAGGTCTGATGGTGAGCATACGAAAAAAGAGGCTGAGATGACAGAGAAAGGAAAAGAAAACAGAGCCAACCATAATGCAAACTTCAGTTTGAAGGAAACTGTTGAAATAGTCATAACCAGTTTTCCATACATCAATCTTTCGCTCTACCAGAAAAACTATCAGCCGATCACCGACATAACCTTTACCGGCAAAGATGAGGATCTTGAGGATCTGACCATAGTCATATCCAACCATCTCAATATATTTAACCCTATGGAGCTGAAGGCGGATCTGATCCAGGCGGGAGAAACTGTTTCCATATCCAACAATCTGAAAAAACTGATCCTTAATCCTGTCGTGTTTGCTGAACTTACAGAAAACATTTCTTCTGCCATTGATGTGGAGATTTTTAATGCAGAAGGCAGCACCATAGCAAAAAAATCCCAGCCGGTGGAAATAACTGCATTTAACCAGTGGACAGGAGATCCTGAACTTCTTGCATCCTTCGTTACTCCAAATTCATCAGCCGTCCCCTCAATAATTACAAGAGCTGAAGCAAAACTGCGTACTCTTGTTTCCGGATCCGGAGAAGAAATCCTTTCCAGATTCTCCTCATCAAGAGGTTTTCTCGGATATCGGGACGATGAGCAGTATACGGCACTTGAAGCGGAAGCTCTGTACCTTGCAATGCTGGATCTGAACCTTTCCTACAGACTGCCCCCTGCATCATTCTTCAGTGCCCAGCGGATCAGAATATTCAACATGATCCTGGAGGAAAAAACCGGAACATGTCTTGATACCTCCTGCTTCTTTGCATCACTGCTGGAGGCGGTGGGGCTTTATCCGGTAATCTGCGTCTTTGAGGGACACGCTTTAGCGGGAGTTCTGCTTTCCGATGACACAGATCTGATTGATGCCGTTATTACTGATCGCCAGGAAATATTCAGAGCAATAGAAACTCAGAAGCTGCTGCCTGTGGAAACGACATGTTCAACTAATGACAATGTGAATTTCGGCAGTGCGGTCAATATGGCAAAAAAGAATTTCGCAGAAATGAAATTCGAATACTGCATAAACATCAGAGCATGCAGGCAGCACAACATCAAACCGCTTCCTACAATTTCCAGGGCTCAGGACGGTTCGCTGATCCTCAATGACGATCCCCGTTTCATAAACAGAAATGATCCTGAATCAGGCAGTTTCCGGATCAGAAGACGGATCACGGATTTGGACCGTCATGAAAAACTGACAAAGGAGGAACAGTGGGAGAACAAGCTTCTTGATCTGACCACCAGAAACAGACTTCTTAATATGAGAACCTCATCCGGTGCCGTTCTCAGAATTCTCAGCGATAATCCGGAGCACCTTGAGGATACACTGCGCAAATACGATGACAAATTCTTCAAGCTGGTGGAATGCGATATTGATGAGAACCTTATCAAAAACTGTTTCAATCCGGAAACCATGGAAATCACCGGTGATCTCCAGAATCTGACCTCAAACTTTCTGGACGGCAGCAGGGCTCTTTACGTCTGGAACACATCAGGCCGTCAGCTTCCGCAGCTGCTTAAGAAAATAGCATCTGATGCAAAACTCTCCTATGACGAAAACGGAGCAAACTCCCTTTTTCTTTCCCTCTACAGCGTCATGTGGTCTGATGATACGGCGGGTAAAAAGCAGAAGGAGGCTCCTCTGCTACTGCTGCCGGTAGACATAAAGAGAGATCTGAGAAACGATGTTTACTCCATTAAGGTAAGAGATGAGGAGCCAATTCTCAACTATTCTCTTGTTGAAATGATGCGCCAGCTCTTCGGTATCAATCTCGGAAAACTTGATGTGCTGCCGACTGATGACTACGGTGTTGACGTTGCCGCCATAAAGGACACTATCCAGGAGGTTCTGCCTCAGGGATGGAGGATCCTGAAAACTGTATGTCTGGGAAATTTCTCTTTCCGCAAATTTGTCATGTGGCAGGATTTGAGCAGCAACAGCGAAACGCTTAAGAAAAACAGCCCTGTATATGAAGCTCTGCTGGCAGCCAGATTCACTGATGTGGCAAAATTTGATGACAGTGAAAATCCGGGCACGGTTGACAGAAGGATCAGATACGGAGATCTCTGTCAGCCGGTGCGGCTTGATTCCAGTCAGTTGGACGCTCTTAAGGCGGCTGACAGCGGAAAAAGTTTTGTACTGCAGGGTCCTCCGGGTACCGGCAAATCCCAGACCATAACCAGCATCATAGCCTCGGCTCTTGCAGGAAATAAAAAGGTTCTGTTCGTTGCAGCAAAGATGGCTGCCCTTGAAGTTGTAAAAGAGCGTCTGGATAATCTCGGACTTGGTCCGTACTGTCTTGAACTCCACTCCAACCAGCTGACCAAATCAAAATTTCTGGAAAAACTGGAAATCAAAGCACCGGAAAAAGAAGCCGCGGAGCCATCAGCAGAGTACAGCGTGATAAAAGACAAACTTAACCGTCTGAGAGACGAGCTGAACAGTCAGGTTGACGCTCTGCATGCACCGGTTCACCTGGGAATGTCAGTTTACAGGGCTCTGTGCAGACTGTCACACCTTCAGACTTCACCGGTTTCTGTCCTTACTGAAAATGAACTGCTGCAGATAAAGCATGAAAATATCGAAGAGGCTGATGCAGCATCAAGAGAACTCAGGATCCTGGCAAAAGGGAAAAAGCTGTCGGAGTACACCTACTACGGAAGCAGTCTTTTATCTGCACCACGTGCTCCGCTTGATGTTTCTGCTTCAGAATACAGTACATTATGCGATGAAATTTTACACTGCTCCGAACTGCTTTCAGAACTCACGGAAACTGACTGCGGACTGATGACACTGAGCAGACTGGGGGCGGTAATTGATTCAGCCTGTAAAATAGCTTCCGGCAGTGACATCAACTGCAGTCTGCTTGCCATATCCGACTGGAACGGTTTTGCTCAGAAGGCGGCGAAAGCGATTGAACTTTCAGCGGACATCCTGGAAAAAATGAAAAGTCTCGGACCGAACGGCGAAGATATTTTCAGTCTGAACCTCAGAGAAGAAAAAAAGCAGTGGAACCTTGATGAAACAAGATTTGTTCTGTTTCGCATGCTGGGTCACTCAAAGTCACTGAAAAAACTGAAACAGGCTCTCGGAACTGACGTCCGTATTGACAGCGGTACTTTCTCTTCAATTATCGAAACAGCATTAAACATAAGCAGCAGCCGTGAAGAGCTCAAAGAACTGACATATTATCTGGAAAATGTCGATCACGATCTGACCAGACTTATTGTCAGGGAACCGGCAAGAGCCTCGACTGTTCTTGAAACTCTGAAAATTGCCAATAATGCCATCAGTAAGGATCTGTCAACGGCAGACAGGAAAAAACTCATAAACGCTCTGAAGAAGAACGGGGCTGATGAAATCAGGAGTAAATTTGAAGAAATATCCGGATACAGGGAAAGTCTTGAGAATTTAAACAGACTGTCAGCTGAAATCATAAAATGGTGCGGTATGAAAAAGGAATACATACCGGACAATCTCAGCAGTTTTACGACAAAAACCACCGAATGGCTTGTAAAAACTGGTAAACTCCCCTCCTGGATCGAAATCAACAAACGTCTTGAGGCAATGAAGAATGCAGGATTTAAAGTCATTGCCGATGATTTGATGAATGACAGAATGTCCACTGAAATTCCGGATCGCTATGCCGAAGCTGTCTTCGCCGGATCTCTTGCTGAATGGCAGTTCTCCGGGAACCCGGGAATCTCATCTTTCAATCACGAAATTTTTGAAGATAAAATCAGGCAGTTTTCAGAACAGACAGATCGGTTCAATAATCTCTCCCGCTGTCAGCTGCAGGAAACACTCCGGGAACGCAAGGCAAAAATTACGGAAAACAAATCCTTAAATGAACAAATCGTTTTCTTTGAAAAGGCCAAAAGAAGCCGCGGACGCAACATGACCATCAGACAGATCTTCAGCAATCTGCCGGATCTGATGCCTGAAATTGCTCCATGTATGCTGATGAGTCCTATTTCAGTGGCTCAGTACCTGGCACCGGGTAAATACAGATTTGATCTGGTGATCTTTGATGAAGCATCCCAGCTTCCGACTTCAGAGGCTGTCGGCGCCATCGGACGCGGTACTCAGGTCATTATTGTAGGCGATCCAAAGCAGATGCCTCCAACAGAATTCTTCGAATCAAAACGTGAAGAAAATGAGGAAACCGCAGATCTGGAAAGCGTGCTGGATGACTGCATATCCCTGGGCATGCCTATGAAAACATTGTCCTGGCACTACAGATCTCGCCATGAAAGTCTTATCGCCTTCAGCAACAAAATGTACTATGACGGAGAGCTCTATACCTTCCCGTCACCTGATGATATGAATTCAAAAATATCATACCACTATGTGAACGGCACCTATGATCGCGGAGGAACGGGCGTAAACAGAGATGAAAGCAGAGAAGTGGTATCCTACATAAAAGCATTTCTGGAAAACCCTGACAACAGTGACACAAGTATCGGTGTGGTGACATTCAACAGCCGTCAGCAGAGTCAGATAGAAGATGATCTTGCAGCCATGTTCAGAAGCAACCCGGAACTTGAGAAGACGGCAGAATCTAAAAAGGTACCGATCTTCATTAAGAATCTTGAGAATGTTCAGGGCGATGAGAGAGACGTAATTGTATTCTCCGTTGGTTTCGGCAAGGATAAAAACGGTAAATCCTCCATGAATTTCGGTCCGCTCAACAGAGACGGAGGCGAAAGAAGACTTAATGTAGCTCTTACCAGAGCAAAAAAGGAAATGGTGATTTTCACTTCTCTTGAGTATGAAGACGCCAGGATCACGGCTACAACATCCAAAGGTGTAACAGGTCTGTTCGAATTCCTTAAATACGCACGCCAGGGATCCATGAACACGGCTGTACAGCTGGACAGCAGAAAAATGGAAAAGGACTATCTGATCTCCGAGCTTGCCGCAGAGCTGAGAAAACAGGGATATGATACGACAACAGGTATCGGTACATCCTCCTTCAGAATAGATCTGGCGGTAAAAGATCCAAAAGATCCGAAAAGGTATGTTGCCGGAATTATGGCTGACGGCTTAGTTTACAAAAGCACTCCGTGCTGTGCTGACAGATTTGTGGGTCAGCCGGGGATCCTGAGGGATCTGGGATGGAGGATCATCAGATTCTGGACAGTAGACTGGAAAAAAGATCCTGAAGGTGTAATCAGGAGCATAAGCGAACAACTGGAAAGGTTCAAGAATGCTGTATAGCCTGCGTCACATCTGCAGATGATCCCGGTTCTGAACGGGTATCTGATCTGCTGAGGCGAGTGTTGAAAATAAAAGAAAAGACAGGCAGTCGGCATATTTTCAAAAAATATGATATAAAACAACGGCAGAGTTACCTTTCATACGTAGTTCATCCAATTAGATATAATTCCATCACATTTTTAAATAAAAGTTCTTGAAGAAGAACTTATGACGACATATTCTAATCCTTCTCTCATCATGAATTTAACAGCATAGATTAAAGAGGTAAAGGATGACTATAAATCTGCAAAAAGGACAAAAGATAAATCTAAAAAAAAGAGAATCCTCCAGTCTTGGAGAAATTCTGGTTAATTTGAATTGGAATTCCAAACCAAGAAACAAAGGTTTTATATCCGGATTATTTGGCGGTGGCAAAGGAATAGATCTTGATTTGGGCTGTCTTTTCGAATTAAAAGACGGATATAAAGGATCTGTACAGGCTTTAGGCAATAATTTCGGAACACTTACTAATTCTCCGTATATTGCACTGGACGCCGATGACAGAACCGGAGCTTCTGAAGCTGGTGAAAATTTAAGGATTAATGGTAATCAGATTGCTTTGATAAAGAGAATCCTTGTTTATACATTTATTTATGAAGGTGTGGCAAACTGGCAGGAAGCTGATGCAACAGTGACTATTAAATACCCAGGTGCAGAAGACATTGTTGTGAAAATGGATGACTACAATACACGCCACAGAATGTGTGGTCTGGCACTTTTGGAAAATATGAATGATGAAACTTTCAGTGTTGAAAAAATAGTTCAGTTTTATCCAGGACACAGGGATCTGGATGCGGCTTTCCATTGGGGACTAACCTGGGTTGCAGGGAGAAAATAGCTTTAAGCAAAAGCATCTCATGATCTAAAAAGTAAAAGTTATCCAATGTTTTTTACGAACCCGTCCGCGTATAACAGATGGAACAGGAAAACGGGAAGTGGTTAATCCAAACGAGCTTAAATACATCTGTACAAAAGGAAAAGGAGGAGCTAGAAACCTAACTCCTCCCTGAAGGGGTGCCTGACAATTACCTACTCTGACATGGCGGGAAGCCA
>CADBNP010000342.1 GCA_902796095.1 uncultured Aeromonadales bacterium
ACAACCGGAGAAAAGAATGAAGCCATGGAAGCTATTGCTGCCATCCTGAATAAACACTGTCGAGGCACTGTATATTTTGGTGTTGATGATTCCGGATTTGTCAGGGGGCAGCAGATCAGTGACTCCACTAAAAAAGACATTTCCAGAATAATCTGTGATTCCATAGAGCCGAGAATTAAACCAACAATAGAAGAGCTGACTGTAGATCAGCGAACAGTTATAAAAGTATCGTTTTCCGGACATATCAAACCTTATGCAGTTAATGGCAAGTATCTTATTCGTACCGGAACGGAAAACAGAAGAATGTCTCCGAATGCATCTATCTCTTTGAGCTTAAATACATAACAAAGACAGCAGCTACTGAAACAGAGATTCAAAAAACAGTAAAGAGTGCAACAGAGCAGGTTCTGGGATACAAATCAGCTCTGGAGTTCCGGGACAGACAGCTCAAAGCCTACGCCATGGTCTTTGTAGGTCCTGACTGCGTGTACTGCGGGTGAGAATTATGTTATGCATTTTTTAAGACTCTCCATAAAACAAGACTCTTCCATAAAAACATTTTTCTGATGTTTTGCCGTAATTTGCTTTGTTTATTCATGTTTGACGGTGCTATTGATTATATTCTTAATGTGGAGGATTTTTTAGTTTTGAAAGTGATTTACTGCAGATGATTTAACTGACTGTCAGTCTGTCTGAATACAGTTTGTTTACTTCTGCTGCAGTCATTGCTCAGAATGAACAGCTTTATTGTCCTTACATGGTATTACGGAGGAACTGCCGTGCGTTTATCAGCTTTTTTGGCTTCATGTCTTCTGTCTTTTTCGGTTCAGGCTTTTGCCGATTCGCCTGACATTGTGCCTTTTCTGTACGATCCTGCTTCGGTCAGAGCGGTGTATCAGCTGGTGACCGGTGACAATTCCGATCCTGTGTCTGTCAGATTTGTTCAGCCGTCAGTCAAAATCTGGAATTATCAGAATCTGCCGTCTGCTGAGAAAAAGCAGATAGATAAGGCAATCGCCAGTTTTGGGCATCGGTATCTTAATGCTCTGCTGCAGATTGAAGGTGTTTATACCTCTGAAGCGGAAATTTACCGTAAACTGCTTTATGCTCTGGTAGATCCGTACATCGATTCAGGACTTCTGTCTAAATCTGAACTGGCGAAGCTGAAAGATCTGAGAAAGAATATCAGCGGGATGAGTGATAAGGGGATTATCGGAATTATCAGTCGCTCCATAAAATATGATGAATTAGGTCTCGATGAGCCATGTGATGTATCAGATATGATTGACGATGATCATTGTGTACTTACAGATCTGGTTTTTGGTACCGATGCTGAATTAATTAGTTCGACCGATTCTGAAACAGGTACGCAACTTAAAATTGAAGACGGTTTTCGTTTTGCTCTGCTATTGGAGATCGGAGCTGATCCGATACAGGATGAACAGACCGCAAAGAATGCTGATCCTGTGCCTATGGTGTATTACGTAAGGGCTCCGCATACAATCCTCTATCGCTGTTCTGATAATCTTAAAAAACACTGGGAAAAATCTCTGTTTGCAATGCTTAAGTTGATGCCTGAATTTCTACATTTTGATCATCCGCATGATACAAGCCGTGCAGTGTTAGGTATCAAATCCACAGACTCGTATTTCTGGATTTCTGCAGATGACTATCATGATGTAACCGGTAAGGGAAAGGATGGAATATGCACGGTGAAAATTTATGGAGAGCATTAAAGAAAAAAGTATTAGATCTAAAATACAGGTCCAGAACATGTTAAATTCCAGGGCATAACTTTTTCAAGAATTGCATTTCACTCTTCAGGTTGAATACCTGGATCTGTTAATTCCTTTCGATGCAGTCCCATATACCTTAGCTGGTATGCTCCCAGATGCACTCCATTTTTTACTGATTTCATGGAATGATGAAAATACTGCTAAAGACTTTGATCCTTCAACTGAAGCATATCCACTGGCGGTCGTTCTTTTCTGCCTGACAGTGAGTAAAGATCTCATCAAAATCCATTACCCTGTTATCCTGCACATAGCAAATCAGTCGCTGATAACCATGCTCCGTCCAGTCTGCAGCAAAAATAAAATTCTTACAAATGACAAAACTGCCATCAAAAGAAAAACATCACAGCAAACGTATAACAGAAGCATTTTCCTCGTCGTAACAGACCATCCAGCCTAAACCGTTCCGGAACCTGAAAAACTGCCTGTCGCAGATTGGACAGATGAAGCTTCGCTATTTTTCATGGTGACATTTTTCAAGACTGAGTTTAATTGCATCAGATATTTTTTCCTCATCAAAGCCGAAGGCTCTGTAGCCCTCAAGACATGTGTCGACATAATACTGCATCGGTATTCCCACAGATCTGTCCTCATGCATGATATAGACAAACACCGTGAGGTCTCCCGCAGGTTTACCATCAGTACCGGTTACCGGAAGTGTCATTTCCGTCTTGTAGTAGAACTGCGGATACCCTTCGTAGCTGTCGAGGGAAAGTTCATCATCAGCCGTTACCTCCCAGACCGCTACCGGTACACCCGAACCCGTGCAGGGTTCAATGGTGAGATACGCTCCGGTCTGACTTCCTTTGAACAGAAGCCGGTAATCATGAATTTCTGAAGTGCCGACCACCTTTGCCGTCGGACATCTGAACTTCATCTGTTTGATGTTCAGGTTACTGCCGTAGGCGATGTAATATCTCTTTTCCATAATCAATTCCTTTCAGTTCGATTGAAGGTTTACCCTTCTGCTCTCCGCCATTTCAGGGATCAGGAAAGCAGGACGGGTACACGCCGTGGGATCTGTTTCTGCCGAACCGGATGACAGTGTCACCACTGATACTGCGGATTAGTATATTTCCTGCTGCATACTGCCCTCCGATGAAGCAAACCTGAAGACATATCTGACAAGGATGAACAGAGCAACGGGTTTTAATTCCTGACGACAGACATTAATTGCGAAAGAAAAGCGGAGGACGTATGAATCATGACGGCAGAGAAAGTAACAGTCAGCCTGCTGCCAGAAGTGATATCCCTATGATTACAATCACACAGCAGATGAGAAAGGCATGTCCTGATCCTGCAAAGAAATATGATTTCCATGCAAGACACCCTGCTCCCACCAGAGCGGCACCGGCAAGTCTGGTAACAAATCTGTCCATATGTATCTTCCCCTGTTCATTCAGCAATTATCGGTTTTATATCACACATTGCAGCGTTTTGTGTTTAAATTCCCGCTGATTCCAGATAAAATTGTCTGCAATATCATGTTTTTTGACGTTTAACAGGATTCTGATGATATCTCAGGCAACATTTACATAAGTCTAAACTAAAACAGAGTTTTTCAGACTCATGTCTGCCAATGCCGCCGTACCATTTCAATAAGCGATATCAAATATGCAGCTGATATATGATGACAGACAGCATCCATGTAAATCTGTATACCCTGTTGTATGTTCACAGCTGAATCAGAACCGGAATGCAGGATCTTCTCATTCCGGATTATCATGCTTTTATCTGGAGGTAAAAAATGAAAAAGAAGGATATGCCAGGCAGTGCCGGTCTGGTTTGTATGTTTTCCTTTGTTATGCTGACAGGTTGCGGAACTGTTATATCAGACGGCGGAAGACAGCCTGCAACAGTTTCAGTTGAGATCGAGTCACTCAACAAACAGACCAGCAACAAATATATCAAGGAAATCATAATTACTGACAACAATGACGATGGCAAACAGTTTAAAGTGGGTGCCGGTGATGTTTTCTACATTCATCAGGGCAGCCAGCCGATGAAAATCGAACTCAAGGAAAGTGACTGCATTCTTCCGGCAACAGCACAGGTAAATGCAAGAACCAACGGTTTCTTTTTCCTCAATATGCTCTGGGGAGAGTTAAGCACATTCTCTTCCTCTACGGATTCGTCAAACGGAACAAACTGGAGATATTTTCCTGCTGACAGGGTTATCAAAACCAAAGTCAAAGATACACCAGAATGCCAGGAATGGCTTAAAAAGGTTTCAGTCACTGATTCCTATGTAACCGTTCCGGTTCCTGAGAAAAAATAGACATCTTTATAAGGCTTCCCGGTCATAAAAACATGACAATAACACAGCGGTCTGTAATAAGCAGTAAGAAAACAGATGAGCAGTAATGAAAAACAGCGAAATTGCGAAGTTTATAAACTCTGATGACGAGCGGTTCTTCCTGGAAGAAATAAACTACCAGTTCACGGCAGATCAGGCGGCATGGCTGATAAGCAGATGCAGAAGTCTGACACTGGAGGAACGGCACAGGGCCTGGAATGATGTCATAAACACGATGCCGGACTGCCAGCTTCAATCAGTGCACTTCGATTTACACGGCAAAAAACTGATGCTGCATGATACCCTGAAAAAAATAATCTGCACAGAAAACAGACTGCTGGAAAGTTTTTATTCACAGAACGAAAATGCGGTGTTCGAGTACATTTTCAGAGGGGATAGATTTGATGACAGGCCATACATGGATATGGTATTTTCTGACTATACTTCATGCAGAGAAGCGGCAGGAGAGAATCTTGATAAATTCGCTGAAGATGAAGATATGATCAGCAGTGTAGTTATCAGAAAAAAATATTTTTCGTCTGAAACCAGAGAATACATAGAGCTTACCGCCACCAGCAGTCTCGATGTGCTCGACTATAATATTGAAATAGGTTTTGGTGAAAGAAAACAGGAAGACGAGGAAGCTGTTGATCTGCTGTATGTTTTTGATAATCTGTGGTTCTGCTTTCCCTGCCCCTTTAAAAAGGGCGATATAGTCTGGTGCCGAAATCCGCGTAACGGCAGGGTGGATGGTCCGATTGTCCTGGAAGGAACCACACCGATAAGATGTGCCGAACATCCGAAATTTCGCGGAGCTGACAGTTCAGATATGATCGTCTGTGGATACTGTCAGCACCCGGACGGCACACTGTATTATGAATGCAATGACAACTACATGGATTACGAGTACTGTCCGCCGGAGAAGCTGACAGGAAACAAACGCATACTTACCGCTCTGAGCAATTATCTGAAGGATGAGATATCAGTAGATCTTTTTGCCAATGCATACCTGAAAATTATGCTCGAAGATCTGGCTGATGACATGGGGTCACAACACCTTGGACTGTATACTGACGAGTCTCTGAAACTGGCGGGATTAGAACCGCCAAAAAAGGATCCAGATTTCAGGATCCTTTAAGGCAAAGTAACACCCCGCTCTTGATTAACAGACACGGATGCAAGTTTCATGACAGGCATGATCCACATCTCTGCCTTTGTTGATAAAAAGCTCCGAGGGATTATAACCTGGTTTAATCTGGTCTGAGCAGTATGCTTTCGGAAAAAGTTTTCGGAGTACTTCGATATTTTTAGAATGTCCAGGT
>CADBNP010000343.1 GCA_902796095.1 uncultured Aeromonadales bacterium
AGCTTCTCCTGATTATAGTGTTTTCTGATGAAGAGTTGATCCCTGCCCTGAATCTCAGTTACATCAGCTTGATCAGCTTTTTCCATGCTGTAATCTACCAGAGTGATCTTGATGCCGTTCTCCTTCCCGAACTTCTCCATTTCACGAATCCTTGCATCGAGCTCATCCTCGGGAATATCATCTAAATACAGACGGATCTCGGCAATATCCCGGCTTGGAATAAGAGGACCATGGATCTGCGCCTCGATGTACTGGATATTATCAGGCACAGCCTTAAACGACTCACCGTTCTTCGCATCCAACGCGGCACGGGCAAGCCCGACACTGTTAACAGTGTCCATCTGTGGTACCAGAGATTCAACATTGTCATAGGTTGCCATGGCAGATCTTGTAGCCTGCGGATCACCAAAAAACTTCAGACAGAAAGACTTAAACAAACCCAGAATCTGACTTTTGGACTCAAAAGACTTCATTTCTGAACCGGCGTTAACAATGTCATCAGCGTCGTCAAAAAGTTTGTCCTGAATAATTTGAGGAAGCGAGTCAAATCCGCGTGTAACTGCATCCTCTCCTTTCAACAGGTCGAGAAAACTCTCAAATTCATGATGCTCCTTAGAATTAGGATCCTTTAATGCGTCAATAAAACTCTGCGGTATTTTTATTTCCGGAGCTTTTGAACTGTTTTCAGGATTGTTGATGCCGTCCAGCAGCTTATAGAAATTTTCGCGTCTCTCCTTCGAAGTATCTATTTTGGCTGAAAAGAATGAATCGTTCAGAATATAGGTTGCTCTCTTTGCCACATGAGGTTTCAGAACAATGGCTGAGGAACCGTAGTTTGCGTTGCCGTCAATAGCGCCAATCCGACCTCCGGCAATATTGAGAGCTCCATACATAGGACGCTCATCGGCATTAACATTATGTCCCTTAAGTTCGGGGAAAAGCAGTTTCTCGGTTGAATCACGCTCCATAAGATATCCTTCCCCCTTCGGATCAATTCCCTGATCGTGCAGATGAAAAATATTGACCATCGGATCATTCGGATGCTTGGTAATAGGATTTGCACCGCCGATAAGAAATTCTGTCTTGATATTGATTGTAAGCTCAGCGTTGCGAATGGAATTTCCTATTTCCTTAACGGTGACGTTATCGATGTTTCTGGCCTTGAGATCCGCATCAGCCGACTGTACGGTCCGCTCTCTGGTATTGGCGCTGACCACTGCCGTTTCTGCAAGGGATACCAGATTGGCTGCGGTTAAGTCATTGGCGTGAACCCTGCTGCCGGCGCCTTCTGCACTTCCAAACCTCTGACTCAGAGATTCCGGTCTTGCTACTGCCTCCTCGACTTCACCGGGCATGCCCTCGAAAGACAGATCCGCACTCTGCTGCGTAATCTGCTCGTTTATTGAACGGTTGCTGATTTCCTTGAGAACCAGTGCCTGAAGATTAAACAGCTGCTCTGCCGCCTTTCTTGCATCGCGTGCTTTCGGATTGATACGTCCCTCACGTATCAGTGCTGTCTGGAGAAGATCCATTTCCGAGGATGAAAACGTCTGAAAAACAGCCGCCAGCTCGGAATTTGAAAGTTTTTCCACCGCAGATGTAAATGTCCATGTTCCTTCCTTCTGCTGTGCGTCCGTAAGCTGACCGAGCGTAGCCAGACGGGAGGTGTGCGTTTCAAGAGCCTTCAAATTTCCAAGAAGCTTCTTGGCATCCAGCTTGTCGGCCTGGCCGGTCAGCGTCTTAAGCACATTGTCTGCAGACCTGGCAACACCCTCTTTGCCCCTGGCGATCTTCTTTGCTTTTGTAAAACCAGCAAAAGGAATGCTGGCTGACTTGATGCTGTCAAGACGTACCGCAGGCGACTTTCCCAGTTTTACCTTGTGATCCCCGTAAACCCCGGTTGTTTCGTCAATGCCGCGTGACTCCATTTCCTACTTTACTTCGGCATCCATTACTATGCTTGTCATAAATTATTCCTGCATGTTATATCTAACATTTGTAAATCAACACTTTTGTTGAACGGAGCCATTCTTAAAACGGTTTCTTCAACGGCATGCATCCGTCCTGCACGCATCACGCGACACAACTTTACTATGTATGACACAAAACTGCGGGATAACAGCCAGACTGCTCTACAACGGCTGTACATCCTGCCGGACTTACGTGTCAATTCACAAAAATTGCATACTTCAAAATCATGCATGATCCCGCTGAACCTGCGGGACAACCTCATTCATGCTTAAAAGCACCTCGTTACCTATTCTG
>CADBNP010000344.1 GCA_902796095.1 uncultured Aeromonadales bacterium
CAGAAACAGGTGGTTGCAGCAGAGGTAATGGTAATACCGCGCTCCTGCTCCTGAGCCATCCAGTCCATGGTAGCAGCACCATCATGAGCTTCACCGATCTTGTGGTTAACACCGGTATAGAAAAGAATACGTTCTGTAGTAGTAGTCTTACCGGCATCTATATGTGCTGAAATACCGATATTACGGTACAGCGATATGGGGGTTTCACGAGCCACTATAAGTTTCCTTAATAAACGCCGCACGAAACCTTATCATGCGGCTTGGTTAATCAAATTACTACCAGCGATAATGAGCAAAGGCCTTGTTGGCTTCAGCCATACGATGAACATCCTCACGCTTTCTGACTGCACTTCCCTTGTTGTCAGAAGCATCAAGCAGTTCTCCGGCGAGTCTCTGAGCCATTGATTTTTCACCACGCTTGCGGGCTGCCTCTACGAGCCAGCGCATTGCCAGCGCATTGCGGCGGGATGGACGAACTTCGACTGGTACCTGATAGGTTGAACCACCTACACGGCGGGATTTAACTTCTACAGTAGGACGGATATGATCCAGCGCTTCCTCAAAAATAACAAGGTGATCCTTGCCGCTCTTGGAGGCAATAATATCTAAAGCACCGTATACAATACCTTCGGAAATGGACTTCTTACCATCCACCATAACAACATTAATAAACTTAGCCAACAGTTCTGATCCGAACTTTGGATCTGGGAGAATCTTACGTTGACCGACTTCACGACGTCTTGGCATTTAAAAATTCCTCTAACTTCAGGTTATACCCAAAACTAAAAATAAAAACTACAAATACTGCGTTTGGCCTTACTTAATGGGGAATTCCATTAAGCCTTTGGCTTCTTAACACCGTACTTGGAACGACCCTGCTTGCGATCCTTAACACCGGCACAGTCAAGAGATCCACGGATGGTGTGATAACGTACACCAGGAAGATCCTTAACACGTCCGCCACGGATAAGAACAACAGAGTGCTCCTGCAGGTTGTGGCCTTCACCACCGATATAAGAAGTTACTTCAAAACCGTTTGTAAGACGAACACGGCAAACTTTACGCATTGCCGAATTAGGCTTCTTAGGTGTTGTAGTATAAACACGGGTACATACACCACGCTTCTGAGGGCAACCGGCAAGTGCAGGAACTGCAGACTTGATTACCTTTCTTACACGAGGTTTGCGTACCAGCTGGTTAATAGTTGCCATTATGGAACAAACTCCTGAATACTATCAAAAAAATAATAATAAACCTTCCCTTATACACAAAGGGCAAGGCATGATACAATTTAGCGTGACCTGTGTCAAGTATTGCTGTATTTTTTATCCTAAAAAATAGTCGGCACGGCTGAAAAAAGCGGTACTAAAACCGCCCGCACTGTTGCATAATTCAGCTGAAAACAAAAAGCTGTCTGTCTCCTGAAAAAATCAGCAGATGCCACACACAGTTATTTTTTCTTCGGATAGAGGACAAATCTTTCAGTGGAATCACCTGTCGAGGTAGATCCGTTCGAAAACAGAGTTACAACGACCTTGCCAGCCCTGTGGTATTTTGGCTGAGGACTGTTCTCATAGATATGATCAATATTTCCGGTAGGATACATGTATATCCATTTTTCATGATACTCGCCGTTTCCCTTCAGATACCATACACTTTTGTTCCACGGCCTGTTTGCAGGTATCAGTCTGTACTTTACCCCCTTTATTGTAAGGGTGTTCAGATCGTATGAAAAATAGCCGCTGATATTCTGTTTGGAATTTACCCAGTCCTTCTGCATAATCTCAAACCTGAAATTTCCGTGAGGTGCAAAAAGCCTGAGTTCATTCCTGTAAACAGGATTTGTTTCCAAATACTCCGTGTCCACCCGCGTTGAACTAAACACTGATGCGTTACAGAATCCTCCATCCTCCCGTGTTATCATCATGATTTTGCGATACGGATTAAAATCACCAAGTTTTGAATTGCAGTAGTTATCAGTTTTGCAGTCATTCTGATAGGGAGCCGTATCGGTGCCAAGCAGATTAAATTCCTCACCGATGGCAAGATTCATGACCATTCTGCCTGTTGGTCGGGTATTTCGATCCGGGCATATGTTGTAAATCGGTCCGAGAGCCCAGGATGATTTTACGAGGTAGTAAAACTTCATGTTCTCTCCGGACCATGTGATGGAATTGTAGTTCCAGTTGACAAACGGGAAAGATCGGTTATGCATGGAGCCGTCACTGCTTACATATGCCGTATCCTGAGTACCGTCAATGAACTGCGGAATTTTTTCCACATAATAATGTCTTCTGTTGTTGGCTATGACGTAATAATCAATAATGCTCTGAATATCCGGATTCTTGGGGCAGAAATTGCTGTATACAAGCTGGGCCTTTCCTTCTGGAATGGAGACCTGATAATCTGAAGTTATGAGAGAAAACAGTTCTTCAACCTCGCCGGCTGCTGCAATAGAGGAAAAACCGGCAAGCATGCCCGAAACGCAAAAAATACAGACTGATGTTCTATCTAAAATCATTGTCTTTCCTTATTTTGTTAACATCTCAAGAGGGAAGCGCACACACTCACCGTCTTTGTTTCTCACAAACAGAACATACCGCTGCGGATCAAGTTTGCACTTGTCATCATAGAAACCTGCCGCACACCTCAGTGAAGGATTATCGTAATTAGTCTGATCAAAATCACCTTCAGGCAATGCCATGATCTCAAACTCATCTGAACTGAACATCAGCTTTGCCGGATTACTGTCAGATTCGGCAAGTGCAGTCTCATACTTTCTGCCGTTATATGTCAGAATGGCAAACTTCTTCGTGTAATAGTTGTTTTTCTCCGCTTCACTTATGTTTTCCGGAGCCGGAACATCGTCATAGGAGTACAGTCTGCCCTCAAAACGAAGAATTGCACCGTCAGAGGAGCCGTACCGTCTGTCAAGAATTTTATCAATTGCTGTTGTAAATCCCTCGGTGAACAGTCTGATCTCATGATTGTTAATCTGGTTGAACGGACAGAAATTCAGAGTTTCCTTTTCTGCAAGAACTATCTCTCCATCATCACAGGCTGCGCTGCCTTTTTTCTTTGCAAACACATGCAGATAAGGAATTTTACGACACAGCAGCGGCCCTTCACAGTACGATTCCCCCGGCTGTCCCGGAGACATTATCATGTACTCATAGTTTTCATCATAATAGACCGGAGCTTCATCAAAGGATCCCGGATCCCTGGTCAGATTTAGCTTTCTGCCGTTTAATATGAACTCATAGCTGCCGCCGGCGACATCATATCCGGATTTTGCAACAATGCTGGAACGTGAATGATCCGAAAAATTTTCATAAACACCGGAATTCGAATACCACTTGCTGAGCATTGCAAACATATTAATCTTTGCATCCTGTTCCTGGTTATTGCAGAAAGACAGTTTCGGAATCCTTCTGTCACTGCAGCGACTGTCCCTTATTTCATAAACACCTTTGGATGTATAGGACATGGAAAGCCACTCACTGTCTGATGAATTGGCAAAGACCCCGAACACCTGCTCGTTATCAAAGGCTACCTCGTAAGGTTCTCCGGTTCGTCTGTCCCTGTTATCCCTTACGAAGGCATTGATTACATTCTGTCCACCCATAATCAGTTCAAGGCTGAACGCATCAAGATCAGAGGGCTGAGTATATCTTACCGGTGTACCGGTAAAACACATGGTTAAAGGAAACCGCAGAGCGGAAACAAAAAGATCCCTGTCATTTGTCTCCATGGCCTTCTTTACCTTAACGTACGGAGCATGCACATCAATCTCTTCATCCGCATATGCACTCACCGGCACGAGCATGCCGCCGCACACCACGCAAAGCACGGATAAAGGAAGATTTCTGAGTATTTGTTTCATAAAAATCACACTTCCCAGCTGCAAAATATAAAAACATCAAGTAACAAAAGCGGAGAACAGATCACAGCATGCTCAGCCGCAAATCCAAAGTTCGTCAGGTTATCTGGACTACACGTAACCCAAATAATCAGGGGAAACGAGCTTCGTCCCTATTTATACCACAAAGAAGGTATCCCCAGTACACTAATATCACACATACACCGAGACCGTACCAGTGCTATCCTTGTTCCGCGACTGTAAACACAGCATACCAATCAGCAGATATACTTCAGATTTACCAAAACTGTGATAAAATGCAAAAAATTTTTAAACGGAATTTTTTCAAAATGAAACTTATAAAGAGTCTTTCTCCTCTGGTTCTTGCCACTCTGATCGCCACCGGCTGTACTTCGACCGGAGATAATTATGGCGATAACGGTTCATACGAAACACTGTCTGCATTCAGTGCTATTACACACCCATCATCCTGGTACAAGGATCTCTTCGACAGTGCTGACGCAACAATGCAGCAGGAATATGCAATTCTGGTTGCCCGGAGTTATATCAAGGAACAGAACTACGACAAGGCTGAGGTATGGCTCAAATATGCAAGGGAGCATGCCATCACCCAACTGGAGGAATCAAAGGTACATCTTGCCACCTCATATCTGTATTACAGCAGGCAGCTCTATCAGAAGGTTCTTGAAGAACTAAAGCAGGTTCATCCGCGTTCACTTTCGAGACTTGAAAGTGCCAACTACTATGTAATTCTGGCCAACACTCAAAGCAAGACCGGCAGCACCATGGAAGCCTACCACAATTATGTAACTCTGAACCAGTACATAGATGATTTTGATACGGCCACCATGTCCAAAAATCAGAAGGCTATAATGACTCTTCTTCTGGATATGAGCGATGCACAGCTGGACAAGATACTGGCAGAGGGAAGAAGTGAACTGGATCAGGGTTATGTGGAATTCGCAAGAAACCACAGAAATCATTCCGGAAGCAGACTTTCAGATCTTGACAGTGAATGGGAGGACAGATATCCGGATCACCCGGCAAAACTTCTCATCGGAACCAGACTTGTTCCATCTTCATCAGGAAGAAATCCTGTGAAGTTCAGTTCTGATGCCGACATCAGTCACATTGCCGTAATAATGCCGCTCTCCGGCAAGCTTGCATCTTACGGTGACGCCTTCCGTCAGGGAATAATCATGGCCCAGCGCGAAAAGGGGCTCACCAGTAGCATTCGCTATTATGATTCAAACACCGAAGATGTCGCCGCTGTATACAACGAAGCTGTAGCCGACGGAGCCGGTTTTGTCATCGGACCGCTGACCAAGGAAAATGTGGGTAAAGTGCTCAACAACGGCGTATCCGTTCCTACTCTTGCCATAAATTCCTTCGACAACGTATCTGCTGATAATGCATACTTTTTCGCACTGACTCCTGAGAATGAAGGAGCACAGGCAGCCAAGAAGATCCGCAGCGACGGTCACTATACCCCGCTGCTGATTGTTCCTAACACGGAAAAAGGTTCCAGAATCATATCCGGATTCAGAAGGCAGTGGGACGCATACTCGGGAACGACTGACGACATAATTGTCAAACGATTCATGAACAAGCAGGATGTCAACCATGCCATTTCCGAGGGTATGTCCTACGGTAGCGTGGATGCTGTTTACCTGTGCGGCTCGGCTCTTGAAGTTTCTGTAATCAGAGAGCAGATGGATGCCGAATATCCGGGAAACAGAGCATACTACATCACATCAAACTCCAATCCGGGAAATCTGCATGCCTCCGTTACCAAAAAGATGAAGGGCATCAACATTGGTGATCTTCCATGGCTTGTGGAGGATTATGATCTGAAGGATGACATCAGCGACAACCTGGACTCATCGAATATAAGCGTTCTGACATTCTTCGCCATGGGTTATGATGCTGTTTCAATTGTTCCTGAGCTGTCATCCCTGACCGGCAGCAGACGATCAGTAGAAGGTCTCACAGGAAATATCACTGTGGATCCTGACGGCAAGCTCATTGCAGGATTCCAGTGGGTAACAATCCAGTAAACTGAAGCATGATCTGCAGAAAGCAGAAATGCACCGTCATTTCTGCTTTTTTGTCGTCTAAAGGCCGTACCGAAAAATCACCTGTCTTTATAGGAGAAAATCATACATGTCAGAAGAACAGGACTACATAAATACAGTGCATCAGTCTCTGGATTATGTAAATGATATGTTCAGCGACAAACTTAACATGATTGTCGCCACAGTTTTTTCATGCATTCACCTGGATAAGAGAGTGATCCTCTGCGCCACATACGGCAACATTCCCCTTTGTGACAATTTTGCCCAGGAACTTAATAATCTTTTTATTCAGAAAACAGGAAAAATTTCTGTGTATTCTCTCAACAGTGACGGAAGAAATCTTGCTCTCCTCAAGAAGGGAGCTCCGGCAAACGTATTCAGTGCACAGTTCGATATGGTAAGCCACGAGGGCGATCTTCTGATGATTGTTCCGGGTGAATATCCTGCTCCCGGGAATCAGGATCCATCGGAACAGGCACTGGTAAATCTTATTGAGAGAGCACATGCAAACAAAAGTACTATAATAAATCTCAGTGCGAGCAGCAGAGACACATTCATTACGGACAGACTTGCCTGTGACAGTATAAATCTGAATTTCAGTGCCGTCTCAAATCAGGATGCTTCAGCGATTGTACTGATGTTTATACTTCAATACATAATCAGAACAGTAAGATATGAAATCAGCAGCTGATTTTTAGCAAAAAATATGGTTTAAACAGAATTCACTTAATTTATTCTCTGCCTGAACTTCTGAAGTTTTCGCTCGGAAAATGAAGGCAGCATTGAAGTTTAGCAACACATATCAAACATTACCGCATACAGATAAAGGCGTACAGATGAAGATAACACATTGGGCTCTTTTAGGAGTTTTAGCATCAACCATGCTTTCAGGATGTGCCGCAGCACTCATAGCCGGTGCAGCCGGTGCCGGTACAGCATCAGTCGTCGGAGAAAGACGCACAGTCGGAGTAATGATAGATGACAGCGCAATTGAATCCGTTGCCAAGGATGAGATAAAAAGCATAGATGAAATAGGATACAGCCGCAGCAATATCGGAACTACCTCAGTAGACGGTATTCTCCTTGTTCACGGGCAGAGCAGATCAGCTGTTATCAGGAATAATCTTGAAAAAACATGCATGAAGATCAGGGGAGTTAAAAGAGTATACAACGGTCTGACAGATGAGGATAACGTCAGTCTGGCTCAATCCAGCAAAGACAGCTGGATCACAACAAAAATAAAAACAAAGTTTATTGGTGAATCCGGAATGAACACGAACTCTTTCAAGGTTGTAACAGAAAACGGAATAGTATACCTCATGGGAGTTGTAACACGTTCAGAAGGTGATAGAGCCGCCAGAATTGCTGCACAGACTGACGGTGTAGTAAAGGTAATCAAACTGTACCAGTATATAAACAAATCTGAAGCAGCAAGACCGGAATTGCAGGATCCTACAGCAACTGCACCGTCGGCGTCAGCACTGAGTTCTGACACTATAGAGGTAACTGATCTGTAGACAGATTATTTTTGGAAAATTCATCCAGGATTTTCCAAAATGACTATAACAATGACTCTAAAAAACGAAAAGCCGCTCCAGCATTCATGGAACGGCCTTATTTCGTTACATCATATTAAAATCTTGTAACAGACAAATTGCCACCCTGTTCACTCTTCAAAACCAATATAGCAGATTTCTCCATAAATAGCGTCATCGGCATACAACTCACCTGTCCCCGGTTGCATCAAAATCCTCCATGACAAAAACAGGCAGAAAAGTTTTCCTTCACCTACAGTCCAGCCAAGATCGTGAGATACAGAAAAATCTCTGATTTCGGTATCAGCAAACTCATTTGCAGGATAAGAGATCTTATGGAAAATTTCTGTTTCTCTCCATGGCCGAGGAGACCGACTTCAGAAAGATTATTATCACAATCTTCTCCCAGATGAACCTTATTAGAACCCCAAACCGACATGCTATCATTTTCCAAACTGTATAAACACATTCAAAATGATGATGAACACAAATTAAAAAAGGGGCCTTCAGCCCCTAAGAA
>CADBNP010000345.1 GCA_902796095.1 uncultured Aeromonadales bacterium
GATCTGCTTTTGCCGGAACTTTTTTTGTTTGATGTCTTGGATTTTGTTTTTTTTTGAAAATTTTTCAGGGAGATAATATAAATGAACCTTAAAAAAAGTCTTTTTTCTTTTGTATCAAGGCACTGCGGCCGTCATGCTGCTCCGCTGAACTCCGACCCGTCCCGGCAGCTGATGGAAACGGATTTTGGACAGCGCAGCGCCGGATTTTCTCCGACCCTGACACCGGTACTCTTTGATTTCCTGAGCAGAAACAGCTGTGTGTTTTTCTTTGCTGTTATTCTGGCGCTTCTCATGTCTGACTGCGCTTTTGCCGGTGATCAGGGATCAGAGTTTGATGACGTGTGGAATACGCTACTCGGCTGGGCCCAGGGAACTCTGGGAAAGATTATTGCTCTTTCCATGATGCTGGTTGGTATTATTGCCGGTGTGGCAAGACAGAGCATTATGGCCTTTGCCATGGGTATAGCTGCCGGACTCGGTCTCTTCTATGCTCCGGGTGTTATCAACGGTGTTGTATCTGCCGACATATCATCTCTGAAGGATCTTGGTGACAGCGCAGAAATAATGCTTAAGCTTTCCCGGGGTCTTTAGTCACTCTGTATGACAGGCGTTTGAAACGCTCCGTTTCAGATCCGGATAATCTACCAAATGTCACCGCATATCCCCGTTGCTAAAGCAGGGAACTTTACGGTGACATTTTTTATTTTTGATCTTCACATTCAGGATTTCAGCGGTGTTTGCAGCCGCTGCAGATGAAAATTAAGTTTTCAGTGAAAAAATGATATTTTCGGTTTTGCCGGCGCTTATCCTATTCGGCATCTCTTTCGAAACTTATACGGCAGTCCTTTTCTGAATCGCAGTTGGTTTCAACCTTAACCAGTTGTCCTGAATCTGAAAGAAAGAAATAGAAATCCTCCTGTCTTTCGGATTTTCCCTTTTCTTCGCTGTCTCCATCAGCTGAAAAGTGATAGTCTGTGCATCGGCTTTTTCTTCCGGGATATATCCGCAGTCTGTCAGGATCGTATGAACCGTCAGTCTCGCACACCGTGAAATCGTCAGATCCCCTGGGCTGTGACTGAATTATGCCTAATGAGCCGTCTTCATTTATGTCAATGCTGACCGTACGATCCCCTGAACCGGACCAGTTTCCTTCAAAATCCGCCAGCGTTACTGCGTGTGCCGGCAGAGTCAGCGCTGCGAAGGACAGTCCGATTAGACTTTCTGCAATTTTCAATTTCATTACTCTGATCTCCCTGGTAAGAATCACGGTTGTCATGGTGTTCTGCCGGTCATTTTTTCTGAAGACAGCTTGCAGAGTGTTTTTTATCTGATGCAACACCTGCTGCTGTTGTCAGCGAAGCATCATCCGGAATTTTCCGCTTCCATTAAAAAAGGCCCCGTGGCAGGACCTTAAACAGTGTACTCAGTATGAGTTTTGTAAAAAGGAGCAAAACTATGAACAACACGCATCATTAACAATCAATAATGTGGTTAAATATTATCATCTTTGCTTTTTGTTATAAAATAAACATACTGTTTCAGTGCTGATATTTCTGATCGGGTTATCATTTTGTTGCTTCGTTTTGATGAGTTTGGGGTTAAGGATTACGATTGAGCGGTTCATCCGGAACTGCATGACCTTCCGATGCCGAACTGAAAACCGGGAATACCAGACTGGTACTCGAATTCAAAAGGATTCCGGAGAGCGGAGGAGAGGAGACGGCCATAAAGGATGCAGTCAGCCAGATGCGTACACATCACTACGGGGAAACAACAGAAGACATAAAACTGATAAGAGCAATGATGATAATATGTACCGCAAAGAGAAGCCTCACAGCGTACAGAGTTATGGAGTGAGAAAGGACTGCAGGAGGTAATTAAACAATGGGAAAACCGATTTTAGATGCTTCGGCAATGAAGAGACTGCCATGCGGATATACAAGTTTATCCAAAATCAGAGAAAAGAATGTAATCTATGTGGATAAAACTTCATATGTAAGTTCATTGATCATGAATGAAGCCAGACCAGTATTTCTTTCAAGGCCGCGACGC
>CADBNP010000346.1 GCA_902796095.1 uncultured Aeromonadales bacterium
AGGAGCTACAGCCAGCCGTCTCTTCTGTAGCCCTCCGCCGCCTCTTTCATTCCGTTTTCCAGATCTACAGCGGGAATAAATCCCAGCTCCTTCACAATCCTGCTTCCGTCACTGATCCAGCCGTCCTGCTTTGCTTCAAGATATTTATCCATATTCCACTGAGGAGCCTGACGCAACCCCCTTCCTCTGATCCTGCGGAGAATAAAATCAAGTGCGAGTCCGGTGAAAGAAGTTACAGCCGATGACAGAGCGATTAACGGAAGCGGAATGTGAAAAACATGGATCCTTCGCCACTCCGAACGCCCGCAGATCTTGTTGACAGCAAAGCCCATTGCACGATAGAACTGATCCATGGTATAGACGCAGCCGTCACTTACATGATAGGTTCCAGCTGCATCAGGACGACAAACACATAAAACAGCACTTGCCATGTCATCAGCGTGAATAATACTGACAGGAAAAATTCTGTTCCATCCTGGACAGAAGGCAACCCCGATTTTTGCACCTTTAAACATGGGAAGAAGTCCTCTGTCACCGGAACCGTATATAATCGGCGGACGGAGTACAACCAGAGCACTCCCCAGTTCACGTCCAAGAATTTCCTCCACAAGAAGCTTAGACCAGCCGTATGCAGAAACAGGAGCAGGTTTTTCCGTTTCAGATAAACCGGATCCCAAAGCACAGGGACCAGCAGCAGCAATACTCGAAACAAGTACAAAACGAAAATCGTCATTCAGTTTGCCTGAAGATCTGAGTCTTCTGACTGAACCTGCAAAACTTCTGGCTATGGCAGTATTTGTGTTCAGATAATCCTTTCGACTGATACCAAACAGCAGTGCAGCCATGTGGATTACAATGTCCTTTCCTGCCACCGCATCATCCAGACCGCTGCCTGTTTCAAAATCAGCGTACAATACAGTGATACCGTCAGGCAGGACAGAGGTATCAGATGAATGTCTGACAAGACAGGTAACATCAGCTCCGGCTTTAATGAGCACAGGAATAAGATGCCTTCCGACAAAACCTGTTCCGCCGGTAAGCAGAATCTTCTTTCCTTTCATAAATGAAAACTGACTGAAATTGCCAAATGACATGATCAGAACTCCTCCGATTGAAAAAATCTGCAGAGCAGCACAATTTAACATAAAAGCTGGTATTATCAGGCGTGATTTTACTGCTGACGAATTTAATCTGTTATGAAAGAATCCAGATGAAGCCGTCAGAAAGCACCGAGATACAGTCACGACCATTTTACATTTGTCAGAAAACAACTGAAACTATTCTTTCAGTCTGCGTAAATATTAATCATCACATGACGATATTGACGTAAACGCCTTTCCCTCGGGAAAGCATTTTAATTCGGATCATGCAAAATCCAAAAATATCGTGCTGAAAAAAGAAAGCCAGATCAGCTCATGATAAATAAAAAACCGAAACATATCTATGTTTGCTGTGATCCTGGAGCTCAAAATTACGTGAATTCAAGCAAATTATGACAGATCAAGTCTAAAATTTTTTCAAAGAATGTCATATAATCAATTTGTTTTGCAACATTCAATGACAAGGAACTGGAACTATGAAAAAAGCAGATCTCAGCAATATAAAGAATCACAAGATACTGTTTCTTGGCAGATCATGCGAAAAAATAGAAAAGAAATTCCAGGAAATGAATATTCCATACACCAGAACAGAGGATCCGGTAACTGATGCATTTGTTAAGGATGGAAAATTTACCTTCGGCGTATCATACGAGTATGATCATATAATTCCAAAGGACGTAATAGAATGTTTTCAGGGAAGACTGGTAAATCTGCACCGGTCTTTTTTACCATGGAACAGAGGTTCAAATCCCAATTTATGGAGTTTTGCCGAAAAAACTCCATGCGGTGTAACAATCCATGCGGTAGATCCCGGTATCAATACAGGAGACATACTTCTTCAGAAGCAGGTTACATTTGACAGCATAAGTTCAGAATCAACTCTCTGCTCCACAGACAGGATACTGGCAGAAGAAATCGAGGGTCTTTTCTGCAAAAATTTAAAAACAATAATCCAGGATCGCTTTGTAAGACGCAAGCAGACAGGAAGCGGATCATATCACAGCAGACAGCAGACTGAAGATTATATGTCAAAACTTCCAAAGGGCATCGATACACCGATAAATGAAATAACTTCCGCCGAATAGTTCGTTTTGTTCAACTTTATGATTTATCAAGTTTATTTCTGGATCAACACTATTCCATAACAGAGCATTAAATTTTCACAAAACATAATTTATTCTGTATTTCTAATAATAGATTTCCTGTGATCGCCAGACAGACGTAAAAGTGTTTCAGGGAAAATCACGAACAAAATGCTGAGTCTCAATTACGCAAAGTTGAATTGACAGTTCTTCCTGCTATCCTCTGCTTGAATGCAGGGGAT
>CADBNP010000347.1 GCA_902796095.1 uncultured Aeromonadales bacterium
AGAGGAACCTTTTCCGCAGAAACGGAACCTCCGTCTATAACTCTGGATTTGCCTCCGGACGGATCATAATCGTCAGATTTATTCTGCTCTTCCTTTTCCTTCTCGGCAGAGTCCTGTTCTCCGAGGGCGGCTGCCCACTGGGCCATTATGTCGTCATCATCTGTACTCACTTTTCTTCCACGACTCCATCTTCAACTTCATCATCCACTTCATCATCAAAAACAATTTCGTTTCTGGCACCTGTAAGAACTGCAATTTCATTCTTGATGGACTCCGGCCGTTTCAGTTTCTCCGTAATTTTAAGAGCAACCGAATCCTTTACTCTCCCCAGTTTGGCATGATATGAAGGAAGATCCTCTATGAACACCAGCAGTGATTCAGGAAGTTCCACCGGAATGATATCCCCCGGCTTCATATTCTGTATTTCTCTTAAGGTAAGAGTTGTTTCCAGCAGTCTAGCCGACAGCCCCACATTCACATCAAGTATCTCGTCTCTCAGAGCCTTGGACCATCGCATGTCGGTGTCACCCTTGTCGCTCTGCACGCCGGCGTCCAGAAGTTCTCTGATAGGTTCAAGCATGGAATACGGCATGGCAACATGGAAATCTCCGCCGCCTCCGTCAAGTTCAATATGAAAAGAGTTTATTACGATAACCTCTGTAGGACTTACAATATTGGCCATGGCTGGATTGACCTCGGAATCCATATATTCAAATTCCACAGACATAACAGGCTGCCATGACTCGGTATAGTCTTCAAATATGATGCGAAGGAGCATCTGAATAATACGTCTTTCAGTAGGAGTGAACTCGCGTCCCTCGATCTTCGTATGCCGCTTACCTTCACCTCCGAAAAAGTTCTCCACAAGAATGAACACCAGCTGTGCTTCAAGCGTAATCAGAGCCGTACCCTTCAAAGGTTTGAATCTGACCATGTTAAGACTTGTAGGAACAAACAGAGAATGAACGTATTCGCTGAATTTGATCATTTTTACGCCGTTGATGGAAACCTCGGCTGTACGGCGCATCATATTGAAAAGACTTATTCTGAGATGTCTTGCAAATCTCTCATTCACAAGCTCCAGAGTAGGCATTCGTCCGCGGACAATACGATCCTGGGAGGAAAAATCAAAGGAAACTATTCCGTCCTGTTCCTGGGGGGTTTCCTCCTTGGGCAGTTCATCATCATCACTGCCCCGCAGGAGGGCATCAATTTCATCCTGCGTTAAAATGTCTGTCACTTGGAATTCCTTTCTACCAGCCTACTGAATTATGAAACCGTCATAAAGCACGGATTCAATGATTGGTTCACGCTCAAGAGAATTCATACGGCTCTGCAGTGCCTTGAGAATGCCGTTCTTAAAATTTTCCTTTCCCTTACTGTCAACAATATCGGCAAACCTGACATCAGAGACATACTTGGTAACAGCCCCCTTCAGTGCAGGAAGATGATGCGTTGCAAGATCTCTGTTTCGCTCACCCTTTACCTCAATAACAAGTTTAATCTGCACCAGATGCCCTTTCGGTCTGGCAGTTGCGGTAAAAAGAAAAGGCTCCTTTATGGGAATAAAAAAATAAACATCTTTGACAACAATTTCTTCTTCAGACGGGTCAGACGATCCTTTGCCTAAAAAAAAGAAAGCAGCTCCGCCTATGGCAAGCAGGACAACTGCCACAATAATCAAGAGCTTGCTCTTACCTTTTTTTCCGGCATCGTCGTTAAGCTTTAATTCAACCTTGTCCTTTTCATTGTCGGCCATAAACGATATCTCTAGGCATAGTAATCAACTTCGCGTTCTGAAACGCCGGCAGAACCTGCACCTTCGGCAATAAAGTCAGTTCCGTCATCATTATCATGAGATATTTTATCAGATGTAAATTCTTTTGTTTCGGAGGAACCTCGATTTTGCGATCTATCCCCCCAGGAATTCTGCTGCTCTACAGAACTGTCCTCCAGAGCAATACCCTGCTGCTCAAGCATTGAACGTAGGCGTGACATGGAATCGTTAATAAGATCTCTTGTTTCATTCTGCTGAACTACCATGCTGACTCTCGCCATGGCATCATCGCTCATATTGATTACAATTTTCATTTTACCGAGACCGGTCGGATCCAGATTTATTTCTGCCTCCCTGACATTTTTTGAAAGCATAATATTTATGTTTTCAGCTATCTGTCTTGCATTCTCCTCATAGTTGCGTGAAATCCGAACAGTTTTCTGAAGCTGCTGAACTGCATCAAGACTTTCTTTAAAACTATTTCCTGAATGAGTTCCGGACACGGAATGCAGCTGGGAAATATGATCAGCGCTGCGTTCATCCGTATTGCGGCCGGCGTTCTCTCCAAATCCGGAGGATCCTGTCTGACGGACTACATTTGACGCGGAAAGTTCAGTCTGAACAAACTCACTTTCCTGCTTCAGACTGCCGGCTTCATCACTTCCTGAAGCCGGTGCTGCAGCTGCGGCTTCAGTTCTGCCTGCTGCCAGGCTGCGCAGAGTTTCGGCAAATGACGATCTTGCTGCGGCATCAGCATCTGTATTAAAAACGGAAGAAACCGTATCTGACGACATTTCTTCGTTTCGAATCTGGCCGGAAGATGACAGGGCATTCTGTATTTCCG
>CADBNP010000348.1 GCA_902796095.1 uncultured Aeromonadales bacterium
ATCAGATTATCAAACGTGCGATATTCAATATCAGTTTGTTTAATCTGCAGATTAAAACATCTTGTTATGTATTCGGTCACTGTTAAAGCCTTTGATTTATGTTAATAAAAGATACACGTATATTTATATTATAAGTAATTGTACTAAAACATGATATACATCACAATTAGCAAAATCAACACTTTTCCTGAACAGAGCCTTACGTTATACCCGGAAATGCTGTTATCAGCAGGGAGAACAACCTCTCCCTGTGGCCTGTCAGTAAGTTTATAAAAAACCCTGTTTGTTTAAGATCCTGCAATATGTCATAATTTTGCTGTAAAATAAGTTATGGGCGTATTTACTATTCATTCACGAGGATAATTTTTATGAAATTTTCATCTAATATTCTGAGAGTATCAGCTCTCGTCGCAGCAGCTGTTCTGCTGCCCGCATCAGCAATGGCTGACAGTCCAGCTTTCAAAACAGGACGCTATGCCTTCGGTCCTGGAGCCAACCTTGACAGTTTCACCTGTAACAGCAGCGGTGAAGAAGCCTGCAAGGCTCTTTTTCAGATAAAGAACAAACTGACAAAGGAGGAGAGGGAACACCTTGGCAGTTCCGGAGAAAGAGCATATCTTGGTGACTTTGTAATCACAAAGGAAGCTGGGGACGATGATCTTTATTCTGTAAAGGGAGGAATATTTATCGGTCATGCCGGCGATTACACATTCAAATCAAAGAATGCTGACAAGGCCATGTGCCGTCTGCTGGAACCGAATAAGCTCTCATGCTCCGTCCATGATGACGACGATAACGAAAGCACGGCAACACTTACCTTTGTAAAGAACAACGAGGTCAAGCTCAATGTTGAAATCTCCGAAAACTCACCAAAAGATCCACTCTTTGAAGAGCTTATAAAGTTTGTCGACGATCAGATCTTCCGCTACGAAACAGAGAAGGAATACGAACACGATATGTTTATAAGTGCAAAACTCAATTACCTTATGGTCGATGCCGATCTCAACAGTAAGTGGAAATCTCTGGACAAAAAGGTGAAAGATAAAATTCTTCCGGAACAGAGAAAATGGATTGAGGAAAAGGATAAAAAGTGCGGTCCTGTTACCATGAAGGGCAGCGAAAAAGAGCTGACCGCCATGTATAAATGTCAGAACGATATGACTTCCAAACGGCTGTATGATGATCTCTACAGTCTGTAATCTTTAATCTCTTGATGTTGAAGTCAGGAAACTGTACTTCCGGAAATTTCGTCAGCAGATGATATCCGGTCTCGATTTTCAGACTTCCGTCCGGACAAATTAAAAGGGACATGGCTGAAAGCCACCATGTCCCTTTTTTCATGAAAACAAAATATGTTTTATGATTATGCCTTGGCATCCTGGGCAGGACGCTTTGAAACAAGCTTTTCACGAATACGGGCAGACTTGCCGGATCTCTGACGGAGGTAGTAAAGTTTAGCACGACGAACATCACCGCGACGGATCACTGTGACGGATTCAATCAGAGGGCTGTGAGTCTGAAATACTCTTTCAACGCCTTCACCGTTAGAGATCTTTCTAACAGTAAACGCAGAATTGATACCACGGTTACGCTTTGCAATTACAACGCCTTCATAAGCCTGAATACGCTCTTTTTCTCCTTCCTTTACGCGAACGTTAACCTTAACGGTGTCGCCAGGATTGAATGCAGGAAGATCTGTACGTAACTGTTCCTTTTCTAACTGTTCAATAATATTCATATTTTTTCCTTATACCTAGAATAAACTGAAACCCTACTTCTTTTGACTATCCGTTTCACGGATATACATGGCAAGCTGTTTTTCCTGCCTGTCAGTCAGAGCTAGGTTTTTAATTAAATCCCTTCTTCTTACATAGGTTCTGCCCAATGCCTCTTTAAGACGCCAATTTGCAATGTCTTCATGACACCCCTGAAGCAGTACATCAGGAACCTTTAATCCATCAGCACATTCAGGCCTCGTATACTGAGGATAGTCAAGAATACCCTCTGTGAATGAATCATTCTCGGCACTCTGCATATCGCCCAGCACCCCCGGAATAAACCGGGATACGGCATCGATCATGACCATGGCCGGCAGTTCACCGCCGCTTAAAACATAGTCACCGATGGACCATTCCTCATCCACATACAAGGAAATTATTCTTTCATCTATTCCCTCGTACCGTCCTGCAATAATCACAAGATTATGCATTCCTGCAAATTTCTTCACAGCAGTCTGTGAAAGTTTTTCCCCCTGAGGGGACATATAGACAACTCTGGCATCTTCGCCGATACAATCCACAGCACGTGTTATCGCCTGCTTAAGTGTATCAAACTTCATCAGCATTCCAGGTCCGCCGCCAAAAGGTCGATCATCAACCGTCTGGTAATTATCCGTTGCATAATCACGGGGATTAAAAAATTCAACGGTAAGCAGCCCTTTTCTGACAGCCCTTCCTGTAACTCCGAAATCTGTAAGTGCTTTAAACATATCGGGGAACAGAGTAACTATACCTATTCTCACCTGAATCACCACAAATTCAGAAATCAGGGTCCCAGATGACAACCAACTTCTGAGCATCCTCATCCAGTTCGGTTATTGTAGAACCGAAGACAAGAGGAAGAAGACGTTCCTTCTTACCGTAGGCATCATCACTGTTTGCTTTAACAACCAGCACATCGTTTGCACCGGTCTCCATAAAACCGTCGACTACACCGAGATCATATCCATCAGTATTAATCACTCTCATCCCCATCAGATCGTTAATATAAAACTCATCTTCGGGAAGAGGCGGCAAAGAAGACTCATCAACAAAAACAGACTTACCGGTCATTGACTGGGATTCCTCCCGCTGGTCAAAGCCTTCCAGCTTGCAAATATACCCGTCACCGTGCCTTTTCCACTCAGTCAGTACAATCTCTTTCAGGTTGTCTCCCGCCTGAGTATACCAGGGACCGTAATCGAATATATTTTCAGGATCATCTGTGTATGAATGAATACGAATCCAACCGCGGACACCATAGACGGAACCGAACCTGCCCACTTCCACAGGGGATTTTATTTCATCCATAACCATTCCTTACTGAGCCTGCTTTCTTGCTCTTTTGATCAGTGCATTAACGCGATCAGAAGGCTGAGCACCGTTTCCAATCCAGTAATCAACGCGATCAAGCTCAATACGGAAATCCTTGTCCTTGGAAATAGGATTGAAGAAGCCTACACGCTCAATGAACTTACCGTTGTGCTCACGGCGGGAATCAGCAACTACAACCTGATAGAAAGGACGCTTCTTTGCACCAGCACGTGCTAAACGAATAACTACCATAAATCCTCTATATCTAGTTATTTATCAAATAAACAGATCCGAAAAACACGAATCTCACCATCTGAAAGACCGTATTTCATACAGACTTTTCAAGTTAGTAGATTATAGCCACAAGAAAAGATAAATGCAATCTGAAATACAGATCACATATTTTAAGTTCCTCGAACAATCGTCAGAGACCTAAAATCCGCATCTGAACCGGCACAAACAATACAGAAAGGTAAAGAGACCCGGCGTTAGTCTGACGATTTATCCGATATGAAAGCAAGAATCTTAAAGTGTCTACTGTTCCGGCGAACAGACAGTCTCAAAAGTATCCGGAGACGGGAGAAATGTCCTAACTTTGAGATCCGGATATAAGAGATGAGACTGCGGATGCCACCGATCAGCTCTGCTCAGCGGACTGCAGGCCTTGTCCCAAATCTCCGGAAAGTTATTCAGAGCAGAAAACGTTCCGCACACAAAAAAAAAACGGAACGTTTCTGAAATCGTAATCTCAGTTTTATTTACCGAAAGGCATGAGATGGCTGAACTTGCTTACAACCCCCATCAGCTTGCGCATTCCACCCTCGGAAGACATCATTTTCATCAGTTTCTGCTGCTGCGAGAACTGACTCATTACAAGATTCACATCCTGGATCTGAACACCGGCTCCGGCCGCAATGCGTCTTTTTCTGGATCCTTTGATGATATCGGGATTTGCTCTTTCCTTTTTGGTCATGGAAAGGATAATGGCTTCAATCTGCTTGAATTTATCATCAGTAACCTGATTTCTTGCAGCCTCCGGTATCTGGCTCATTCCCGGAAGCTTATCCATGATTGAAGCCACACCGCCCATATTCTTCATCTGCTGCAGAATTGCAAGATAGTCGTCAAAATCAAAGGCTTTTCCCTTCTTGAACTTTCTGGCAAGCTTTTCTGTATTCTTCTGATCAGCAGTATTCTGAAGATCATCGATAAGGGAAAACATATCACCCATACCGATAATTCTGGTTGCCACGCGATCCGGATAAAATGGTGAAAGAGCATCTATCTTTTCACCGACACCCATAAACTTCACCGGCTTGCCAGTAATCTGACGCACTGAAAGGGCTGCACCGCCGCGGGCATCACCGTCAGTCTTGGTAAGAATGACACCGGTAAGAGGAAGGGCACTGTTAAATGCACTTGCCGTATTGGCCGCATCCTGACCGGTCATGGAATCAACAACAAATAGAGTTTCTGCAGGATCGATGGAACTGTGGATCTGCTTGATTTCCTCCATCATCTCCTCATCAACGTGCAGGCGTCCGGCGGTATCAACCAGAAGCACGTCGTAATATCCCTTTTTGGCAGCATCCACGGCGGATTTGGCTATATCCACCGGTTTCTGCCCTGAATTGCTCGGGAAAAACTCAGCCTCTACCTCTTTGGCAAGAGTTTCAAGCTGCTTGATGGCTGCCGGACGGTAAACGTCACAGCTCACAACCATAACCTTCTTTTTCTGCTTCTGTTTCAGAAAATTTGCAAGCTTGGCCACGGTAGTCGTTTTTCCCGCACCCTGAAGACCGGCCATCAGTACGACGGCAGGAGGCTGAACCTTGAGATTGAGTTCTTCACAGGTCTCGCCCATCACCCTGGTAAGTTCCTCCTTGACAATCAGGAAAAACTGCTGAGACGGATCCAGATATTCCTTAACCTCAAGACCGATGGAACGCTCCTTTACGCTGGCAATGAAAGAACGAACCACGGGAAGTGCAACATCTGCCTCCAGAAGAGCCATTCTGACTTCGCGAAGTGCATCCTTGATATTGTCCTCGGTAAGCTTTGACTTGCCTGTAAGGGTCCGGAACGCACCTGTTAATCTTTGGGTCAAATTTTCAAACATTTACAAAACCACCAATAAAATAATTCAAATCAAGTACTGAGAGCGGGACAACAAATCCCTGCCTGTGATCGACAGTTCAGATAAACCGCCATCATCACTATGCATGAGAGGTGTTCTCTTCCTTTCACAGATCTCTCCAGAAACGATACATTATTTACAGCCGTTTCCGACTGTTCTTCTGCCATAGCAGGCTCAAAAAACAATTTATGCAAAAATCCGAAAGATCGGGGTGATATCTGACTGCGGAACCGTAAAAAACGGACTCTTTCAGAATGAAAACTGTGCTAGACTATCAAAAATTTACTGAATTATCAACAAGACCGCAGAACCACCTAAAGTCTGATCCAGGACAGATATCCCAGAATATCGTTTTCCAGTTCAGCCGGGAAGGTATGCTCCTGAAATACAGTGTCATCCCCCAGGAGTTTAATTTCCGCCTCCTTCTCACCAATCTTCACAATAGTGAAATTCTTGCGTTCAAACTCGTAATGGAATATTACCTCCGGATCTGAACTGCGGAGAGGATCAGCTTGAAATTTATTGATTTCGTAGTCAGGAAGCATCATGCTCTGCAGCAGTATTCCAAGAGACGAATGAGAGAAGAATGTATGATTCGTGGTGCCACTGTGTTCACCTGATACAAGAATAAGAGGAACCTTGTTCTGTACCATGACTCCGGCATGATTTTCCGCAATTCGCGGATTATCTACGGATTTGTGATCACCTGTTATGATCAGAACTCCGTCTTCAAAAAATCCCTGACTCTCCAGACTCTGAACAAATATTCCTATCTGGGTGTCCGTATATCTGAAAGCCTGCTCAAAATTGAAATCCCCCCACGGTGTTGAATACGGAGAATGTGTGCTGGCGGTTCTCACTACAAACAGGTACGGCATTTTTTCTTCTGCCGCCTTTGCGGCAACCATATTAAAAAGAACTCCGTCAGGGACACTGTTATAGATGTAGCGTCTGCTGATTTCAGCGAATTCAGGAGAACTGTCAGTGTACACTCTGTCATATTTTCCGGCAGAAACCGCCTTGTCAAGACCAAACACAGGCTCTGCCGACGTAAAGAATGAAGTTGCATATCCGTTTTTCTTAAAGTTATCCAGCATGTCCTTCCGTCTGTACAGTTCAGCGGCAAAAGGATTTATCTCATTTGCTGAATGCGGAGGAAAGTAGGGAAACCCCTTTACCACAGTGAGATATGCCCCGAGGAGATTAAAATTGTTGGAATAGTAGTTGTCAAATACCAGATTTTCACCGGCAATACGTTCAAGATTGGGCATGAAATTATCATCAAGCCCGCAGACAAAGGTCAAAGAACAGTCAAGAGAACTGACAAACAGAACTATTACATTCTTCCTTTCGTTTCTGCCCTCCCGGATTTCATACTTAAAATCAAGCTGGGTTCTCGGTGCATATGTGCCGGAATAGCTGCGCTGGTAATTGCCGAGTTTGTTAGTTGTAAAATTGTTTATCTGAAAAACATTGGAAAACTTGTGATCATTGTAGGAGTACTTGACGGGATAAAGACCGAATCCCACCAGTATTATCCCGGCAACTCCAGCCACCGCCAGAGTCATGTGATCCTTCATTGCAAGGCGGCGGAAACTTATCACGCAGCTGACAATGAACAGAACAATGCCGGCAAACATGAACAGTCCCTCCGGAGATCTGGCATACTTGAGAAAAAACGGCCAGAAGTACTGATAATGCTGAAAGAAGTCGGATCGATCCACTCTCATGAACATGAATCTTGAATCTATGTTGCTGATCACGAAGCTGTCGAGAAACAGAACAATTATCAGAGATACCGGAACAAGAAGAATAAGAACACTCATCCACAGTTTTTTTACCTGGCAGCTGAGGATCAGAGGAATAAGAATGCCGATAAAAAGCAGAGGAATATAGCTCTGCTGAAATTTCACCATATTTCCGGTAACATCCCTGCCATTGAGATTGAGAATATAACTTTCAGTAGCCTTCAGGAATGACATGTCAAACGCAAGGATCGTGACAAAAAACACAAGCCCGTAGTAAAAATACATCGTATGCCTGTGCATGCAGACATGCATGAAGTAGTACATGATCAGAAAAGACACGCCCCAGCACAGACACAGATATATAAGATTGACAACAATCTCCGTGCGTTTCAGATCACTCAGTTCACTTCTGGTGAGATGAATGACACGGTTGAAATCCGGCGCGAACTCAAGTTCATTTTCAGCATACTGATTGTGAATAATGAGAGCACCGTATTCCCCGGAATAAACAGCTCCCATGCCTGATGACACCTTGAAAACATGAGCTATATCCTTCAAATCTATTTCCTCGCCGTTAATCACAAGTCGTGAAATGGCAACAAGATTGTCATTGGTGCCAAAGGAAAAGGTTACGCGGTGCGAATGAATGAACGGTATATCAGTCTGATAGATCATTTTCTTTTTAACGGCGTCTACTGATATATTGTCAGAATTCACCAGAAGCAGATCCTGATCATAGTATGACACAATCAGCTGCCCGTCATGCTTCAGATATTCGAACTCAAGTTCTATCACATTTCCGCCGGGAATTTCCTTGAGGAACAGATTCCTGGAAAAGGAGCACAGAGTGGCGCCAAGCACCAGGCTGATCAGCATGCAGCAGATCAGATCCGCAACATAGCCATATCTTAAACTTCCCATCAAAAAATCCTCCAGGGCAACTTTAAACCGGTACGGGGATCATACCATTCATTAGATCATTGGATTAGTTTTTTTCTCAGAAAACAGGGAATTCAAAAGACTGAAATCCGAAAACGAATTCACGCAGGAGGTGAATCAAAACAGCTTTTCTGCCTGCGCTTTTCAACTATGTGATAAACTATTAGTCTCTTTTTATCAATTGTTTGACTCAGTCCTGCAGGAATTTTTAAATGAATTCACTAGATCCTACGAATGTCGTACTGTACTGGATAATTTTGATTGTTCTGCTGATGTGCTCCGGTTTTTTCTCAGGAACAGAAACATCTGTAATGGCGGTAAACCGGTACCGCATCAGACATATGGCAACAAAAGGCGACAGACAGGCTATCAGGATCATGAAAATGCTGAAACGACCGGATCGCTTCCTTGTTCTCGTACTGATAGGAAACAATCTGGTAAACATCTGTGCAACAGTAATTGCAACAAGACTTGCATACCATTACTCCCCTGAATACGGAACAGCCATTGCCACATTCGGTCTTACCATTGTAATCCTGATCTTCGGAGAAGTTGCTCCTAAAACAATTGCTGCGCTTAAACCGGACTTCGTCGCCAAAAAAGGCTCCTTCATCATAGCGTCTCTGATGTTTCTGTTTTCTCCCCTGGTAAAAGCCCTTAATCTGCTCTCCCATCTGATCATCAGCATGTTCGGTGTGGATCCCAACAAGGCGGACGGAAGAGGTCTGAGCGCCGAAGAACTTCACAGCGCACTGATCAACGAAAAAAGTTCCGTAATGCCGGAACAGCACAAGGATCTGCTGCTCGGTGTTCTGAATCTTTCAAAAATATCAGTGGAAGAAATTATGGTTCCCCGCAACGATCTCTACGCCATTAATATTAATGACGACTGGAAGGACATACAGAAACAGGTGGCAAACACGCCTCACACCAGAATTGTATTCTACCGGGACGAACTTGATGACATCATAGGCTTTATGCACAGCCGCGATGCCCTGAGACTCCTGACCAAGGATGATTTTTCCAAGGAAAATCTCCTGAGGGCAATTGTGGAGCCGTACTATATACCGGAAAACACATCGCTGCTGGTTCAGCTGCAGAAGTTCCGCCGTTATAAAAAACGCTGCGGTCTGATAATAGACGAATTCGGGGACATCCAGGGACTGGTCACCCTTGACGATATTCTTGAGGAAATCGTTGGAGACTTTACAACATCATTTGATGTGGACATAGAAGACGAAATTGAAAAACAGAAGGACGGATCGTATATTCTTGACGGACAGGCGAATATCCGTGATGTGAACAAGGAGCTGAAGTGGCATCTTCCGACAAACGGTCCGGTGACCATCAACGGAGTTATACTAGAGGAACTGGGCGACAATCCTCAGCTGAACAGGGAGATTACCATTGGTGACTATATCGCACAGATCACGGAAACCGACGGCAGAAGCGTCATTAAGGCCAAAATCAGGCAGAAGCCGATACCGAAGGAAAATGAAGAGGACAGCGACAGTTTCTGATCCTGTCCGCTGTACTTCTCCTGAAACAGCCGTCATATGCAGATAATGCCTGACTAAAAGTCATATCTCACTGTTTTGCAGTTCATCACAGCTTCCGTCCGGAGTTGTATTTTCAAAAATACCGCACCAGATCCTGTGTACAAATTCACTGTCTGAAGCAACAGTTTTTCTGTCCACCACGCATTCTTCACCTTTCAGACGGCATTTGTGAGCTTCGTTTCTGATATTCACATAAGCCTGCTTCAGAGCGGAGGCTGTCTGGGGAGGAAGTATGCCGCACTCCACACAGGAATCAAAAATTCTGACGTTGTCTGACCATTTCGTCAGTTCATCGGGATACTGCTCCGCATGAGCCAGCACCAGATACTGGGCAAGGAATTCAATATCAACCATTCCTCCGGGACTCTGCTTCAGATCAAACTCACCATCTGAAGTTCTGTCAAGATGACTCTGCATTTTCCGGCGCATTTCAGCCACATCCTTCCTGAGAACAGATGTTTCACGATGACGGCTTAAAACATTTCTTCTTATCCGGTAAAACTGATCGGAAAGTTCCCCGGATCCGTATATGACTCTGGTACGGACAAGAGCCTGATGCTCCCAGGTCCATGCGTCATTCATCTGATAATGTTCAAAGGCTGCAATGGACGAAACCAGAAGACCGCTGTCTCCGTCAGGACGAAGGCGGAGATCAACATCATACAGAATTCCGGTGGATGTTCTGATACTGAACAGATGAATAATTCTCTGTACAAGGCGTGCGTAGAACTTTCTTACGGTAATCGGCCGCTCACCGTCGGTCAGTTCCTCCGGATCACAGGGATAGTGGATAAAGACAAGATCAAGATCAGAGCCGTAGCCTAGTTCAATGCCTCCGAGTTTTCCGTAGGCCACGGCAATAAGTCCCGTATCACCGTGCCCGGCCACATGGGAAGGAACACCGTACTTTGAGACATGCTCATGCCAGGCCATATCTATAACCTCGGTCAGAATGGCCTCCGCCAGTTCGGTGAGAAAATCGCTGACCCGCATCAGCGGCAGACTGCCCACAATATCGGAAGCGGAAATCTTCAGCAGCTGGATCTGCTTAAACTGTCTCAGAGTTTCCATTTTCTGCTCCAGATCATCCTCGTCAATCCGAAGCATAAACTGTCTCAGATCCGATCTCAGTCTGTGGGCATCATTGGAAATCTGATACAGACTGTCAGAATAGATAAGTTCATCCATGAGAATTGGATAGGAGCTGAGCTGCTCCGCTATTTTTTCACTGGCACTGCAGAGATAGACAACCTGATCGAGAACATTGCTGTTCTCATACAGCAGCTGAAGATATGTTGTACGCGTTATAATGCTTCGGATCAGCAGTGATATTCTTTCAAAAAGATGCATAGCATTATCATAATTCGCAACCATGGACAGGATCCTTGGCATAAGCCGGTTGAGGGTTTCCCTGCCCAGAGGTCCGGCAGCCCTGCGCAGCATCTCCGTTCTGAAATCAACTATCATCCGGGCAAACTCCGGACTGTCATCCCCCGCATATCCGGCAAGAAGGGGAGCCACATCATCCCGATCCAGATTGGAGCACCAGATATCTGACCATATCTGACTTATCTCATCCTGTTTCTCTTCATGATCACTAACCACTTCCCTGAACTCGGCATGGATTTCCTTCAGGTGCTTCCGGAGATCAACGTAAAAGTCATCATGGGATGAGTAGCCCATGGCACAGAAAACTCTTTCCTGATTGAGGCTGTCATCAGGAAGCAGCTGAGTCTGCCTGTCATCTATTTCCTGAAGAATGTTTTCCAGCTTTCTGAGAAAAATATAACCATCAATCAGATGTTTGCCGCTGGCAGGGGAAATTACCTCATCCTCCATCATAGCGGCAGCGGCCTCCCGGAGATTTCTCTTCTGAAGTTCCGGCTCCCTGCCTCCGCGCATAAGCTGAAACACCTGAATTACAAACTCTACCTCCCTTATGCCTCCCTCACCCAGTTTTATATTATTATGAAGACCTCTTCTCCTGACTTCAGCCTCTATCATGATCTTCATCTTTCTGAGGGAATCTATGGCGCCGAAATCAAAATAGCGTCTGTAGACAAAGGGGCGGAGCATAAGCATCAACTCACGGCCGAAGCCCTCGCAGTAGCTGCCGAGAACCCTGGCCTTCACCATGGCATATCTTTCCCAGCTGCGTCCGTGCTGAACATAATAATTTTCCATGGCGGCAAAGCTTACAACCAGCTGTCCGTCTTCACCGAACGGTCTCAGACGCATGTCCACACGATATACCAGTCCGTCAGCAGTAGGCTGATTAATCAGTGCAATCAGATTCTGAGCCGCCTTTGTGAAAAAAAGCTGATTTTCAATCTCCCGCCGTCCGCCAGTGGTAACTCCCTGCTCGGGATAGGCAAAAACAAGATCTATGTCTGAGGAAAAGTTAAGTTCGGAACCTCCGAGTTTGCCCATTCCCAGGATAACCATATGCTGGGGCTGATCATCAGAGCCGGAATGCGGAACACCGTATGACCGGCTCAGTCTCTCATACACATACAGATAGGTCTGGACAATAATCTCCTCTGCCAGCACGGAAAGAAACCCGGTTACTGAAAGGATGTCAAACCGTCCTGTCAAATCCTGCCAGGCCAGGAGAACCATGTAATAGTTGCGGTACTGTCTGAGCTGTCTTCTTACATCATCTTCTGAAACGGCCACTTCAAAAATTTCACGAAGTCTTACTCCAAAATCCGGCGACAGATCCCGATCCAGAAGTTCGGAATCCAGACTGCCAAGCCACACCGGATTTCGCTTTAACTGCTCATAGATAAAATCGGAAACAGCCAGAACAGAATTCAGCTCGCTTCTGAGTCTTTCATCCTTCAGCACGGCGTTTTCCATGCCAAGAAGTTCCTGGGCTCTGCTGCGGCCCAGTTTTTCCAGATTATCAGTCAGCTTCATAGACAATCTCCGGACAATGAATAATAATGAATTGCAACACAGGGAAACTCCAGGTAAACAGGGCCATCAAAAGGGAAAATCATACAGAAATCTCCCTGAAAGAAATCAGCTGCCGGATATACTTTCAGCCTGTGTATTTTTCATACAAAAAAGGATCGGCGCCGCAGCGGCATTACCGATCCGTCGTATTGCAGCAAAAAGAAATCAGTTCAGCGACAGTAGATCGCCTCATACGAATTCAGAACAAAGAGAAGATACGGCTTTGAGCATATCATCTTTATGAATTTCTCTCTGCGGCCCTGACTGTCTGCCACCATTCTCTCAAGCTCAAGCAATACAGGAATAATCATATTGTAGTTGTGATCATTGGTAAGCTTCTGCAGCTGATATGCCGACAGCGTCATTACGGAAAGTGATCTGAGATCAAAACGGGACAGCAGCAGCTGCTCATGTTCCGTGTACATTTTGAAGTACTCGCGGATCAGCGCATCTCTGTCACCGTCGAGAAGAAGGAAGGACTTGGCGGAAGGAGGAACCGACAGTCCCGCCAGCTCATAACCTCTCTGAGCCTTGGATCTTGAGTCAAGATTAAGTTTCAGAGCATCATTCTCCACTACCTTTTTGGCAATCTCAAGAAGCTCCTTCAGGGTACCGTCCACCAGCTCCAGTTCTATCTCGTTGATAAGTTCAAATTTATCCCCTACTGTAATTTTTCCGAAATCAAAGGAAAACTCCGCAATTACTCTGCCCTCACTGATAATTTTTCTTCTGATCCTGCAAAAATCCGTGGAAAAAACACCCAGGAGAGATGGCTGGACACTTTCTGGATCAATTTCTCTCTCCTTCCAGAAATCCTCCGGAAAGAGTTTCAGATCCGGATTTTCTGATTTTATCTGAACATTGTACTCAGTACGGCTGTGGAGACCGCCCTCCGTCTCACTGTCAGACTTCACCGTCTCCTCATATGATTCACCATTCCACCGCACGCGAAGACCTACACCATGCTTCTTCAGCTGCTGGTTTTCAGTATCGTAGTAGGTGTTTTTAAGATTTCTGCGGGGGAACTTCTGCAGATCGTAATCTGAAAGATTCTGATCCACCAGGGCAACAACCGCATCTGCAGACAGATCGGAATTCACAAAAAACTTTAATTCAATTTCTTTGTTGCTGTTCATAAACTATCAACCGTAAAAAACAGTCCTGACGGAATCAGGAGACTGAAACCAGAAAAAATATGGACAAAACCAAACTCTTTACCTGAATGAAGCACCTTGTCTCCGGTTATTATAGCCCCTGCTGTCTTATTTGTGCATGACTCTTTTTATGTTCCGCATATCTGCCGCCGGAAAAATAGAACACAAAACACTCAATCAGGTTCAAAATAAAGAAAACCATAAAAAAGAAGTTGACGTATAAAAAAATAAGATTGATAATATGCATCGTTTTGAAACGCCTCATTAAGCGTTCAGCTTAGCGGGTTAAGGTGTTGGGGTATAGCCAAGTGGTAAGGCAGCGGGTTTTGATCCCGCCATTCCCAAGTTCGAACCTTGGTACCCCAGCCATGATTAACAGAATGGTGCTGAACAAATCTTGAAGGATCAAAATGTCAGATGGCTATGTAGCTCAGCTGGTTAGAGCATCGCACTCATAATGCGGGGGTCATAGGTTCGAGTCCCATCATAGCCACCATCAAAAAGTTGGGGTATAGCCAAGCGGTAAGGCAGCGGATTCTGATTCCGCCATTTCCAAGGTTCGAATCCTTGTACCCCAGCCACCTTTCTTCTCCTTTAACAGTTTAATTATCTTTCTGGTAAAACATTCTGTCGAAGTCGAAGTTGTTGCGTTCCCTCTTGTTCATCCTGAATTTCCTGTCCTGATGCCGGTTCTTTTCTTTTTAGTGTAGGTTACCTCGCAATATCAGCAAAGACTGTTTGAACAGACAGTGACTTTCCGCTAAATTACCCATTGTTTTCAGTTTCTTATCATGATTATCTGCATAAAGCACTGTAATTCATCATTCTTAAGTTTCTGATCCTAAAATGAGGATATTCCAGCACTTTATTTCTTTCCGGAAGGGATCAACACATGGCTCGCAATCAAGAATATCGTGTCTCCTACATCGCAAAACTGTCTGAATACTGCGATGTTCTGCTGCTTAAAGGTGCCTACCATATTGGCATCGATGAAATGGTACGTAATGTCAATAACGGCAGAATCAACTACATAAATCTGGGCTCGCCTCTTGTCAAGGCGGAAATCAAGGACAATCCTGACGAATTCATGCAGAAACTTGACAACAGAAGGATCAATGTTCTTAACAACATACAGTGTCTTCCGGAAATAAGTCACTATCTCCACTCACTGTATTCCAAACTGAAGTCCAAGGGGCAGACGAG
>CADBNP010000349.1 GCA_902796095.1 uncultured Aeromonadales bacterium
GTAAACAAAGATATGACCACCGTAGTGTGAATCTTGATTCTACCGGTTACGAAGACAATCTCCTGTTTACGCAGTCTTATTGACTTCTCTGTTCTCATTCCTGCAGATTCCGTCAGTTCATCCATCCTTCCCTTGATTTTTTTATCCCAGTTTGTGATCTTTGTTTGGTGCAATGTGATCTGTGTGGTATAATGCCCGAGTTTTATGGTATGTGTCAGATCTGTAAATTACAAAATGACCGGATCTGCGGACTGTTCTTCAGTCCTGGAATTTAATGTATTCTGTCCTTAGCTGGGATTTCGGCGGACAGCAGGATCTTTGACTGTTTGCCGTTTTGCTTTTGTCCGGCTTCAGCTATCGCGGAGTTGGCCTTCTGCGAATGCCGGAATTTTAACGGAGATAATAATGTCTAGACTATGTCAGGTTACCGGAAAGCGCGTAGCTGTAGGTAACAATCGTTCTCATGCGAAGAATGCGACTCGCCGTCGTTTCCTTCCAAATATTCACTTTCATCGTTTCTGGGTGGAGAGTGAGGGTCGCTTTGTTAAACTTCGTGTAAGTGCGAAGGCAATGCGTATTATTGATAAGGTTGGTATTGATGCTGTTCTTGCAGATATGCGTGCCAACGGTGAAAAGATCTAATAGGAGTTAGAAAATGGCAAAGGGTAATCGCGAGAAAATCCGTCTGAATTCTACTGCCGGTACTGGTCATTTCTATACAACGACCAAGAACAAGCGTACCATGACCGAAAAGATGGAAATCAAGAAGTACGATCCGGTTGTTCGCAAGCACGTGATTTACAAGGAAGGCAAGATTAAGTAATTCGTTATTTGATCATTACTTCAGATAAATGCAGCATCTTCGGGTGCTGTTTTTTTTTGATCATTTGTCTTAAATACAGACAGAACAGTTTGCCCGGATCATTTCCTGATAGGATAATGATTACGTTCTGCAGCGCAGATCGGTTGTTCAGATCTGTGCATGCAGCTGTGCATCGGAGTTGTTTTTACCGGAGCGCTGCTATGCTGAGGCATCGTTTTACGGCGGAGCCGTTTACGTTGACGTTTTACTGAAGTCTGTTTTATGGCGGGGCTGTTTTGCATGACTCTGTTTATGGCGGCGCTGTCTACAGGGGCATTGTTTTACGGCGGAGCTGCTTATGGCGGCGCGTTTACAAAGGGGCCTTGTTCTACGGTGGCGCTGTTTCACTGAGGCTTTGTTTTCATAATAGTTTATTTCAGAAGGCAAAGTTCTGCTCCGTGCGGTTTTTAATTTTTGTTCTGTTTTTTTTGTCTTTCAGGAGATTCTTCCCATGCCCGAACTTCCGGAGGTTGAGGTAACATGTCGCGGACTTCGTCCGCTGCTTACTGGACGCAGGGTAACTGATGTTGTTGTCCGCAATCCTTCTCTCAGAGTTCCCGTTCCCGGCAATATTTCCGATCTTGCAGGAGAGGTTATTACGTCGGTTTCAAGACGGGCCAAGTACATTCTCCTGACAGCAGGCCCGAAAACCGCGGTTATTCATCTCGGCATGACCGGGCATCTGAGTGTTGTCGATCAGAATGAGCCTCTTAAAAAGCATGATCACTATGATTTCATTCTGGACGACGGAAAGCTTATGCGCTACAACGATCCGAGACGTTTCGGAGGACTGTGGCTGCCGGAGGGAGATCCCTTCTCCTGTGCTCCTCTTCTTGGACTCGGTGTAGAGCCTCTTACTGACGGTTTCACGGCGGAATATCTGTATTCCAGACTTCAGACCAGGAACTGTCCGGTCAAGCTGTCGCTGATGAATAATGTGATTGTGGTGGGAATTGGCAACATTTATGCCAGTGAGGTTCTTTTCGCTTCCGGGATCCATCCGGGTCGACCTTCCTCTGAGGTCACCATGAATGAATGCAGGAAGCTTGTGTCCGTGATCAGGGAGAAGCTGGAGGAATCCATCAGAAACGGCGGAACAACCATCAGAAACTATGCCCAGGTGGACGGATCAAGAGGAGAGTTCGCCGACAGACTCCGGATCTACGGGAAAAAAGGCTGTCCGTGTCCGGTCTGCGGCAGTCCCGTGCAGTCAGTTATAGTGGGACAGCGATCTACTTTTTACTGTTCAGTGTGTCAGAAATAGCCTTTGCCACCTCGGCCGGAACGTACTGGGTCAGCGGACCGTGATGAATGGCGATTTCCCTTACCAGGGTTGAGGACATGAAGGAGTATTCAAGCCTTGTTGGCAGACACACCACCTCGATGTTCGGCAGCTGGGTTCTGTACATGTGAATAAGATTGAGTTCGTACTGGAAATCAGCTGTAGATCTCAGACCTCTGATCAGTACATGAGCACCTTCTTCCCTCAGAAAATCAATCATGAGGTTGTCA
>CADBNP010000350.1 GCA_902796095.1 uncultured Aeromonadales bacterium
GAGAGATGCTCTTTTTGCGGGCGAACAGGAAAATGTTCAGAAGATTATCGACAGCATGCTTATGACATTCATAAGTTTCCGCGACACCGCGTATGAAAGCTACTATCATGGCTTCATGACCGGAGTTCTTTCGATGATAGCTACAGAAGATATTGTCATCAAATCAAATCAGGAAAGCGGAAACGGTTATTCCGATATAATCCTGACAAAAAAAGAAGGAAAAACTGCGGTAATACTCGAATTTAAAAAGAGTGGCGATGACAGATTCATAACTCAGGACAGGGTGTGTGATGAGGCACTGGATCAGATTGAGAGTAATCAGTATGACTTTCATCTGAAGCAGAACGGATGTATCAGGATCCTTAAATACGGCATAGCCTTTTATGGAAAGGGATGTACAGTAAAAATGGCGTGATCCCGAACAGCGGATTAAATGCAGAACTGCCGGAGTTCCATGATCTGACACATTCTTGGATGATTTTTCGTATGACACCTGGTTGATTATGAGCAAAACTTAAAGGGGAAAAAAGCGATCCTGAGAGAGCATCAGACTCAACTCTCCTCTCCTGATCTCTGGAGTTTTGTTTTATCAAAGGATCCGGGATTGACTGACACACGGATCCCTCAGTGAGACAGCAGATCTGCCGTTCAGGACTTTATGCTTTACCTTTCTGTTTCCTTCCTTTTCTGCTTCCGGTTTCATCAGTACTGCGTTTCAGTACTGAATTGCTGCCTATGCTGTCGGAAAGAAAATCAGACCATTTTTTCATGAGCTCCTTTCTGTCTGTATAAAGATATGTGGCCAGATCCCGGTTGTATGAGATTGCAACCTTTGACCAGCACCGGTGACTCAGTACGCACTCGCTGATGGTGTCATCGATTTTGTTCCGATGTGCCCAGGTTTTGAAAATAGCTCTGATCCCGTGGGCTGTCTGATTTCCTTTGAGCCCCTCTATTCTGTTGAAGTATACTCCGAGTGCGTTGGTTGCCATTCTTTTCCCGAGTTTGCCTGAAGTGAAGATGTAGTCATCCTGAGTTTCTTTTTCTTCCGGTTCATTCACAGGAAGGTTCACAGTTTTTTCTGTTTTGGTGTCTGTTACTGCTTTTGATTCGGATTCTGTATTGGCGTCAGTTTCTGCTTCCGGGTTTTCTTCCTTAATTTCCGTACTGATGATGTATTTTAGCAGTGCCTCGGTCTGCGTGGTGAGTGGTACATCAAAGCCGCCTTTTTTGGCGGAAATCGTTTTGGTCTCATCAATATGCAGACAGTGATCCCTGTAATCAATATTGCTCTTTCTGATATTCAGAACCTCGTTCTGACGGAGACAGAGATGGAAGGTCAGCTCCAGCAGTACAAGGATTTTTATGTTTTTGACGTGTTGATGAAACAGTTCGAAGATCTGGGCGATATTTTCTCCTATATCCCCGTTTATCATCGCCGCAAAGGATTTTTCATAGTCGCATCTCTGGGGGATCCTGGCAATCTGACTCAAGGTAATGAAGGAGCCGAACTGTGGATACATACTCAGATCATGAACAATTCTGGCATGGTTGATTACAGCCACAATCGTGTTTCTGGTGTTGTAGGCTGTGGAGATTTTATCTTCCGCAATGATGGGCTTCAGGATGATTTCGGCAACCCTGACAGGTGTCAGAGTTTTAAGATCAGGAAATTTGTCATAGTGGGGTGCAATATGACAGCTGATCACCTTCTCATAGAAGCTTCTGGTTTTCAGCCTCAGACTCTTATGATCCATATACTCGTGGCAGAACAGTTCAAGGCAGAGAACTTCTCCGCTGAACTCTGAACAAGTTCCCGGATCTTGTTCGGAACAGGATCCTGAAACTGAGCAGGAGTATGATTTCAGATTTGAAAAACTGGTGCGGTTTGAGTTTGAGACTGCATTTGTAGTTGCAACTGAACTGCAGTCTGGATTTGAATAAAAGGCTGGATTTGATTGCGAATCTGTCACGGTCACATTTAGGATCAGATCATTTGCTCTGCAGTTTGATGCATACGCCGTGTTCAGGAAGCCTGAGTCATGGCTGTCATTCTCGCTGATGTTATTCGGATAGTATGGTACAGAAGCGTAGCAGATTCCTGTTGACTGTCCGTTTGTGCTTAATCTGGTAAATTCTGATCTGTTTCCCTTCATGCTCTGGCGGTCGTCATATGATTTTGTGCCAGCGGACTGATGCTGAAAGGATGCAGCTGATGATGAAACAGGCGCGGATGAGAAGGACTGTAAGGAAGACAGGGAGGATAAAGAGTCGTAAGATGCGGAACTGGAAGCGATTCTGGCAGAAGTTGAGGATGTCGGAGGCTGATTGAAGGATGAAGCGGTGCTGGAAGGCGGAGTTACAGAAAGTGATAGGGAAGATAAATGCCTGGCTGAAGTTACAGATGATGAATGTGCAGTAACGGTAGATGACGTTGAAGAAGGAGCACTGAAAGAATGAGATGAAGCGGAAGACGGCATGAATGACTTTGAAGATGAGGAATATGAAAAGTATGATGTGAAAGACGCCGTGTATCTGATCTCCTGGTACATGTTGCAGTACAGAATATTATGATTTCCGGCTGGTAGTTCAGATGTCTTTACTGCAGTTCTATGAGAAAGCATAACGGATCTTCCAGTGGAATCATTTCTCCTATTTTCAGGGTTCAGGATCTGCATACCTGGATTCGGTTGTGAAATAGCTTTTGCATCTGAATTTTCTGTGCTGATCACCGGCGTTTCATCCGTTCTGGTTATTGAATATCTCTTGTTGCTTATCCCAGAAAAAAAAAGACTGATTATTTTCTTCTCTCGGATCCATTCCGTTAAGCGCTGCAAGATAACAGTTGTTGCATATGCAGATCAGTTCCGTGAATTCCTTTATGTCAGGCAGATTGCCTTCCTCCCAGGTGGCGTGGGTAATGCTGATATGCTGTCCGGTGGTTCTGATTACAAGTTTTTGCCTGAGGTAGTAATGTCTGCACAGGGATCCGTTTCTTCCTACCAGATAGGTATTGAATCCTCCGCTGATTTTGACGCTGGTTTCCCGGCGATCATTTTTCTCAACTGAACTGAAATAGCATTTAAGTTTCTTGCGTGTAAGATCCATAGGAAAATCCTCGTTTAACGGTGATTGAAAAATCTCTTTTTTTTGGTTGTGAAAATGAGGTTGGTTGCAACGGGTAATAAATCAGCAGTCGAAAAACTAAAAATAAAAAAATCCCTGCAATAAAAAACTTACAGGCAATGCTGAAAACTTTTTAAACAGAAATCAGCACAGACTTCTCAGCGACATGGCGGCAGTCTGTAAATCGCAGGAAACTGCGGGAGAAAGTCCCTGCTGTA